>NZ_JBECOT010000005.1:0-130373 GCF_040104395.1 Pseudoalteromonas sp. BZA4 | reverse complement strand
CACCAGAGAGCACAGCGCTAATAGCAAGGAGAAGAATATCGATAAGTTCATGCTTTTTACAACGTTCAATGCGAGGATCTGTAATTGAATTAAAATGTTTCAGAAAAGTAGTGCTCATATTTATGCGACCAAGTAATTATTATGCCTTGATCTGATCACTACTTGCTCTATAAGTTCAATTTATAATGATCTTGCCGTGGTATTGTGTAGTTGGCTAAAGAGTTGGGTTTGACTTTGCCGATTTTTTTAGAGTCGGCCCATAAAGTGTAATCTCTAATTTTATCATGATATTGTTTTGGTCTGTTTACTTCAATTTCCATTTGAACCTCACAAGGATAGTAATTCCATTAAACTTAACGGGCTTATAGCTCGTTTTCTTCCATAGTCAGTGTATTTTTAACAGAGTCGTTAATTAATTACTAGTCGTATAGTGCAAGGAATCTTAGGCTCATGCTCGCATCTCGCATCTCGCATCTCGCATCTCGCATCTCGCTTCTCGTAACTTTACTCTCGTAACTAGCAACTCGTAACTCATTCTAACTACACTGCGCTTGATTACGGCCTTGGTTTTTGGCTTGATACAATGCTTTGTCGGCGCGTTTTAACATCGATTCTATGTGCTGATCGCTTGCTTGTAAGGTGCTAACACCAATACTCACGGTGAATTTAACGTGTTTGTTATCGGCGATGATATCTTGTTGTTCGATATCGGCTCTGATCTTTTCTGCGATAGCCAAGGCTGTGTGGTTATTTGCCATAGGTAAAAATAAGACAAATTCTTCTCCACCAATACGCCCCGCAATATCTGATGCTCTGCTATGTTGGATGAGCTTATGCGCTGTGGTTCGTATTACTTCATCGCCAGTAGCGTGGCCATATTTGTCGTTTATAGCTTTAAATTGGTCTAAATCTAACAGTAACAGGGAGCAGGTACATTGCGCGTCATGATATTTTACAAACTGTTGATTAACCTTTTCGAAGAAGCCACGGCGATTATAAAGTTGTGTTAAATGATCTGTCACAGATAAGGCTAATGCTTCATGCTTAGCACGTTCTAGCTCATAGGTTCGCTCTTCTACTTTTTGTTCGAGCATGGTGGTTAGTTTTTGTTGTTCTTTCTTGCGCTGAATAAACACAGCTTGAATAAGTAATACCGCTGAAAGAGTAAATAAAAAGAAAAACTGCATAGTCACTTCTGCTGTTTTAGGATGATGATAATAAAAATAGCCCCAGCCTTGATTACTTCCGACCCAAGCTGCAAAAAACACCAACATATTCATGCAGCTGGTGGCAGTTGGTGATAACCGCGTAGCTGCATAAAGCAGCGGAAACAACAGTAATGCAGGTTGTAAAAATGGTAATGTCATGGTTGTGTATGCGGGGCCAAAAATAAAATAACACAACAAAACCACGGTCAAAGTAAGCAACAAAAGTTTAGAAAATTCACTAGGGGTGACCGGGTGCGGCCAATTCCGCCATAAAAAGTAAAGGGCAGGGGTGAACACAATTGCTGCTAAGGCATTGCTAATACTCCAATTTAATATGCCTACATACAAACCATTAAACCACTCGATACCAACTAGTGAGTATATGCCCACACCGAAAAGCGCAGAAATCACGCCAATCGCAATGCAAGCAACAATAAACACTCTGGCTAAACTGGTGACGCTTGTCAGCAGTGTGTGTTGTTTAAGTTTTCGGTTAATTAGCCAAAATGCTGTTAAAGCAGCGAGAGTATTACCTGTGGTTGTTGCGGCATTTATTGCGATGTGTTTAAACGTGAATGGATTTAAGTCGCTAAGATAAAAGTAACAAAGCACAACTAAACAGGTGCCTGATGCAACGCCCAACCAGGCTTTACGACCAAATAACATCAAGCCTGCTAATGCGACTCCTGCTGGTGGCCATACCGCCAGTGTTTTTAACACTTGCATAGTAAACAAGCCAAACAGCAGATAAACAGAGCAAACAATGATATTAAATTGCCAAGGCTTGAGCTGTGTGTTCATACATCCCTTTATGTGCTTATGTAAGAAAGCCACCGATCGGCGAGTTAGTATTAATCAAACTACTAATAAATTAGTATATTAGTAGTTGGGGAATAGGTAAATTCGATTAATTTAAAAGTGGTTTTTATCTTATTGTTTGCTATTCATACAATTTATTAGACTAATAGTTAATGTGCTTAAAAAACAACCCAAAGCTTATTCTTTAAAAACGTTTTTTATAAGTAAGGCTATACATATCAATGTGTTAAGTTTATTTTTTGATGCTCTCAACTTATTAAAAACACCTATTTTATAAATTCATACCCGACCTTTTGCCTAATCGTGTTTTGTATCTGGCTGCTTTACCCTAACTGCATAATAAAAACTCACACAATTTTTCAAGATAGGCAGTAGGAGAACTCATGAATACGAGGCAGCAATCAGCGTCAACAACGCCTGCTGAACAAGGATCGGATACTCATACCGACCAGCAAAGCTATCAAGCTCTTCATAAACCCAGCAGTGAATTTTCGAGTCGTGACGAATACCTTGAACACGAATTACAAATTATGCAGCCTAAGCGCTGGCGTCCTAACTTACCATTTCGTGATTATCGGTTTGAATTAGAAGACTCTATCCCTGCCATGGCAGGCACCATAGGCAAGGTGGTCATGGTGGGTGCAATTGCTGCAACGTTTGCAGCGCCACTAGGCTTAGGTGAAGGCTTTATTCTAGAAAACGTGCGTTATGAACTGTTAATTGTATCGATCTTCATTTTATTATTTTCAGGCTTCTTTTTACCAACAGCAAACTTAGCGGGTACGCATGGGCCGCTTATTCCTTTGATCCCGATTGTGGTTGCTGCAGGGGGTCACCCAATGGCCTTCGGTTTACTGATAGGGGCGTTTGGTCTGTTACTGGCACTTAGTAAAGGCGGGAGTTTACTGGCGGGGTTAACCAGCCGAGGCGTGTGTGGCGGTTTACTGCTTTACCTTGGTTTTATTGGCACGATTTCGCAGGTTAAAAAGCTATTTGCATGGGCTGAAGGCATTGATATGACCCATATCGCTTTCATTGTGATCTTGTCGACTATCGTGTTGTATGCATTACTTGAGCACTACAAAAAACGTTGGTTAGCCGTGCCATTAAGCTGTTTACTTGGCGGTTTAATTGCATTTTTACTGGGAGCGCCGTTTGAGTTTAAGACCGCACCGGGTTTACCAAATATGAACCCAATGTATTGGTGGGGTGAAAACACTGGTTGGATGCTGGGTTTACCGACCCTAGAGAGCTTTGTTGTGGTATTGCCATTTGCGGTGCTTGCGGTTGCCATGTGGTCACCTGACTTTTTAGGGCATCAAGTATTTCAAAAAATTAGTTACCCAGAACGCACTGAAAAAGTACAAATGAACATTGACGATACCATGTTCAGTGCTTCTATCCGCCAAACGTTTGGTTCTTTGTTAGGCGGCTCTAACTTTACCTCTTCATGGGGAACCTACATCGTGCCAGCAGCCATCGCTAAACGCCCAATTCCTGCGGGAGCGGTGTTAACGGCATTATTTTGTATTATTGCCAGTATTTGGGGCTACCCAATGGATTTAGCTATTTGGCAACCCGTGTTATGCGTCGCGCTAATAGTTGGTGTGTTTATCCCGCTTCTAGAAGCGGGTATGGAAATGACCCGCGAAGGTAAAACAACGCAATCGGCTGCTATTGTGGTGTTTTCATCGACTTTAGTGAATCCTGCATTTGGCTGGTCATTAACTATGTTGCTCGACAATCTGGGCTTAATTGGTTGTAAAGAACGAAGCTCTGAACTAACCCCAATGAGCCGCTGGATCATTCCATTAGTAATGTTTGTTATTTTAACAAGCGTGATGGCAATGGTGGGTATGTTGCCAGGGATCCCAGCATTAATGGCAGACTTTAGACATTAATATATAAGGGTAAGGTGATAAGCGCCTTACCCTTTTTCAAAGCTTTTATTTAAACTTAACTGTTTTTTCGCTGCGGGTGTAAGTTCGGGTATCGGGTTTTGTCCACTGGCCTTTTTTAAGGTAAGAGGTCGACACCACAAAGCTGTTGTTTTTAAACTCGCTTGTCGATTTCACCTTAGTGATCCCTTCTTTATTACCCGTTACATTTTCATAAGCAACAAATTGAGTAGGGCTAAGTACATTCATAGTGCCTTGGGTATAAAAACCTGCCGTAGTGAAGTAATAAAACACCAAAGACTGCTTTTTATTGTCCCAAAAAATCATCGACTCACCACCATATTCACCTTCATTGATAGAGTGTATGGTTTTAATCGCCGTGCCATTGAGCGCGCGTTGCCAGCTACTCACATCTTGCACGGCAGGCTTACCTGCTGCGACATTAAAGTCTGACTGCCACGTGCCTAAGTAAGGCTCAAACACTTTTAGCTTGTCATCAAGTTGTTGATCTGCAGCCATAACAGAAAGCGAACATAAGCAGATTGATAGTAAAAGTGATTTTAGGTATGCCATAATAGCGTCCCGATAAAATTAATTTGTTTTGCAGAGTATAGGTGATAATTCGTTGATTAAGAAAACATTAATTACATTTTCATTGTTGTTTCTAGCGCTGCTATGGCTGGTATCGTGGCAACTTAATATTACCTACTTTATTGCAGGCACTTACAGCGTAGCGAGCTTAATAAGCTTTTTGGTATATGGCTGGGATAAACGTTTAGCGATGCAACATGGCGAGCATACAATAAGAGTACCTGAGCGTACACTGCATATTTTAGGATTAATCGGCGGCTGGCCAGGTTCATTAATTGCACAGCAATGGTTAAGACATAAATCCAAAAAACGCAGTTTTATTGCCGTGCTTTGGTTAACAATTATTGCTAATTGCAGTGCACTGTCGTCACTGTACTATTTGTAGTTAATTTAAGAGCACAAACAGTTGTGTATTAATCTCTTTCTAACAGTACAGCGCCGCTGTGCTCTTCACCTAAATAATCATCTCTGTTGTAGATAGGGCATTTGGCCATTGATAAACAGCCGCAGCCAATGCAACCGTTAACGCGTTCGCGCAATCGTTGCATGTATTGAATGCGTTCATCTAATTGCGTTTGCCAGACTTTTGAAAGAGCTGCCCAATCTTGTTTAGTGGGTGTGCGTTGCTCGGGTAGGGTGCTTAACGTTTGTTTAATGTCTTCAAGAGTTATGCCCATGGTTTGCGCAGCTTTTATTACGGCAATTCGGCGCAAAACATCAGGTTTATAGCGGCGCTGGTTACCGTTATTACGCCAGCTACGAATAAGCCCTTTCGACTCATAAAAATGCAAGGTCGAAACTTTTACGCCACTGCGTTTTGCCACAAAGCCAACCGCTAGGTTTGCATCAATAAGTTTCTTATCTGACATAATTTGCTCCAAGGTGTTGACCTAAAGTTAGCTTGAGGTTTTACGCTGCGCACATCATAAAAAAGGAGTGATAGTCATGCAACAAAAACCAATAACAAATACGGTAATTATTTATTCAAGTGCACGAAAAAAGGGTAACACGAGCTTGCAAGTTAATGATTATAAAGCCCAATATGGCGGCGATGTAGTATGTCTAGATGACTATGTTATCTCGCCTTATTGCTACGATAAGCAATATAAAAATGATGATTTTTATGCGGTATTTGAAGCGCTGTTGAATTATCAACACTGGGTGCTGGCATCGCCAGTGTATTGGTATAACACCACACCGCAGTTTAAAGCATTTTTAGACCGGATCACTGATTACATAGATGATGAAACACTCAGGCCAAAACTGAGAACACTGCGTGAAAAGCAGTTTTCATTGCTCTCAAATGCAGGATCTGCTCACGCGCCTAACGCGTTTACCGAGATGTTTAAAAACACCTTTAATTACTTAGGCATGACCTTTAAAGCGCACCAACATATTGATGCTAGTTAAACGCGTTTAAACAAGGTAGGCTAGAGTAAAAAACAACAGGAACTTTTATGAAATCAACACTGTTAGGTTTATCTTTAGCCTTATTATCTTCGTTTAGTTATGCAGAGCAAGCTGAGCCTGCTATCAAAGGTTTTGGTTTTTATTATGATGTGCCAAACCATGCAGAAATCTCTGATCAAACGGTTTTCAAAGTGGCGTTTGATGTAGCTGATGCAGCAGAAAAAGGGGCGCAGAATAACAAAATGAACTCATTAGCACGATTCATTAATATGCATATAGCCCATGGTGTGAAGCCTGAGAACATTCAACTTGCTTTGGTTGTGCATGGTGGCGCGAGTGTTGATGTACTGGAAAACAGTTTTTATAAACAGCGCTTTGACAGTGACAATAAAAATCAGCAATTGATCTCACAATTGTTGGCACATAATACCGTTGTGTATGTGTGTGGGCAGTCTGCAACGCACATGAAAGTAAAGCAGCAACAGCTTATTCCTGGTGTGCAAATGGCATTATCGGCAATGACGGCGCATGCACAGTTGCAGCAGCATGGTTACACACTGAATCCATTCTAATGAATATCTTATGTTTTGGTGACTCAAACACCTATGGTATTTCCCCCGTCGATGGTAAGCGCTTTGCAGCCGATGAGCGCTGGCCTAGTTTACTGGGTATTAAATTAGGTGCCGGCTACCAAGTTATTGAAGCCGGCCAACCCAATCGCACACTGGTGAACGACCCACCTTTTAGTGGTGATAAACTGGGCATTAAATACCTAGAGCCTTACTTAGCGGCTTATCATTTAGATGTGATTGTTATTCAGCTCGGCACGAATGATTTAAAGCGCCGTTTTGCACTGTCGGCTGCTGATATTGCCAATGCCCTCGAAGCACTTATTTTAGATATAAAAAACTACTATCTGCACCGCGAATTACCCAAAATAATGATACTAAGCCCGCCAGCGGTGTATGAGGTTGGCGCGTATCAATCTATATATGCAGGCGCGGCTGCAAAGTCTAGCGAGCTAGTTGAGGCTTTTTCTGAGCTGTGCCAAGAACAGCAAACTTTGTTCTTGGATATCACAACAATCGCTACGCCTTGCCAGCAAGAAGGTGTGCATTTAACTCTTGAATCGCATAGTAATTTAGCCCAAGAGCTTTATAAAAACTTTTTTCATTCAGGTAGATTTTGAGCATTGTAACCCAAATAAATGGGACTTATTCACATGGATAGTATGGCCTATTCTTTTCGCAGATATGTTGCTTGATTTTATTGGTTTAAGCTTATTAATTAGCAACTAAAAAGGTTTAAGGAGAAGTTTAATGGCACCAGTGACTCATCTGTTATTTAGTTGGCTCAGTACCGTCCGTCTTTTTAATAATCGCCGCGAAAGAGCTATTGTAACTTTGGCTGGTGTAGCACCAGATCTAGATGGGCTAGGTATCATTGTTGATAAATTTAATGGAAGCTCAAACTATTACTTTTCCTTTCATCATCATTTAGGGCATTCATTATTTGCAGCCTTGATTATCTCAACTCTAGCAATGCTCTTATCTAAAGTACAAAGAGCTAAGGTTTTTATTGCTTCATTTTTGCTCGTTCAGGTTCACATTTTATTTGATGTGATTGGGTCAAAAAGTCCTGATGGCTTTCAGTGGCCTATTCACTATCTATCTCCAGTAAATGATGAATTTGTATTGGTTTGGAGTGGTCAATGGTACTTAAATTCATGGCAAAATATATTGTTTACTTTTTGCTTGGTAGGCCTTGCAACTTATTACGCTGTGACTAAAAAATTAACCGTATTTGAGATCATCAATGATAACTTAAACAATGCTGCTATAAGACTAATAGAAAAATATAAATAAATAGCATCAATACAAAAAAGCCACAGGTTATAAAACACTGTGGCTCGGGTATTGATTCTTTCAATCAAGGGGTTTGGGAGAATCGCTTAAAACTCGTAGCTAATGCTTAAGCGTGTAGTACGAGGCATAATGTAACGACCATTCGGTGCATCAGCATTACGAGGGTCACCTTCAGTGATACCTTGCTCGTCAGTTAAGTTATCAACCGCTAATTGCACTTTAATACCTTCCATAGGCTCAACAATTAAACCAATGTCTACTTTTTCGTAACCTTCTAACACAACCGTGTTTTCGTTGTCGCCCCAACGATCATCAACCGCTGAGATTGTGCCGTATAAGGTTGCATACATATCGCTTACTTCAAAGTCATAGCTTGGTGTTACACGTACTTGCCATTTTGGCTGACGTTGGCTTTCGTTACCTTCGTTGCTTGGGCTTTCTGTGATTTCTGTTTCTTGAAGCGTTGAGTTTAAGTTAACTGAGAAACCAGATTCGTGGTTGTAGTTATAATCAAGCTCAATACCGTATGCTTCGTTGGTTAAGATTTCAGCTGGTACACCAGGGCGACGAACAAAGGTGTCACCTTTTACTTCGTTAGTGAAGAATGTTGCATAGAAATCGGTGCTATCAGTTAATAGCTTATAACCAAACTCGGCTTGTGTTACTTCTTTAATTAGCTTTTCGCCACCTTCGTATGCATCAAAGTTGTCACGGAAGTCATCGAAGTAAGGCATTTTGTAACCTCGGTTTACGCGGGCAAACACACCCATGTCATCGTTAATTGAGTAGTTGATACCCGTTGTCCACGATGTTTTGCTTTCGTCATATTGAACAGACTTATCGATTACGCCATCAAGACCTTCATCAACCGAGTATTCCACTTCGTGGTTTTCAAAACGAACACCGGCATCAAGTGTAAAGTCATCGTTGAATTTATATTGAGCCGTTGTGTAAAAGGCATTGGTGCGTGCATCGCCTGTAGAGTTGATATCGTAGTTGAAGTCACAACCATCAACACTTGCATTACACTCGATGCCGTCTAGCATTTCGCCGCCTGCTTCAAGCACGTGATACGCTGTGTTACCTAAGCTCCACCAGTCATTTGCTGATGTGCTGGCTGTGTAATAACCAAAGGCCAGTGATAAATTATCAAGCTTTTTAGCGAATGCTAAATCATTAGTGAATGCGCTAATTTCTTTTAATACCACCCAACGGCCAAGTTGTTGAACCGCTGTGTCTGCATCGTATTCTGTGCCAGTTACTGCACCTGTTGCTGTTTCACCGTTATCGGCCACTGCACCAACGGTTGTTGCAGAGCCTGCCGGTACTAAGCCATACGTGTTGGCATCACCTTTGGTGATGTTGAAGCGATCTGTGAAGCTCCAACCGTTATCGAATTCAAGTTTGATGCTACCGCCAGAAACATGACCTTTCCAACCACGGCCTTCACCTAAGTCGATCTGTTGCTCGTCATTATTTGCGCCTGTGTAGATAGTCGCTTGGCGATTTAAAGTACCCAGCTGCGTGTAGCTTGCGTCAACGCCGTCAACATTAAGTGGTGTTGGTAAGTACCAAGCACCGTGGTCGTCGGTTTGACGTGTGTATAAGTTAATGGTGCCGTTTTCTAATTCTTTAGTGATATTAATTGTGAACTGGCTGCCTTTCTCTGATGTGAAACCTGCATCACGAATACCTGGAGAGCTTTTAACATAACCACCCACCATAAAAAATAAGTCATCAGAAATCTCACCACTAACCATAGCGTCAATGCGTTGTAGGTCATAATCTGAAGTTGTGTATTTGAATACACCTTCGGTATCTTCACTGCCACGTTTAAGGCGGAAGTTAGTTGTTAAACCTGGTTGGCCATTTGATACAACAGGGTTGGGACCGCCGCGTAATGCTTCCATCGTTTCGATAGTTTCATCTAAACGGAATAACGACGAGTTTTCTAAAAATGACAAAGTAGGCGCAGGGTAAATTGGCGAACCTTCAAGGCTTAATGTTAAAAATGGTGCATCACCACCACCAGGGAAACCACGTACAAATACGTTCGCGCCAGACTCACCACCCGAGCTTTCTACCCACACACCCGGCACGGCTTTGAATAAATCAGCTGTACTTTTTGGCGATAATTTAACAATTTGATCTGCATCTATATTGGTTACTGCATAGCCAGCATCAATTTTACGTACGCCAATACCTGCAGGTGTACCAGATACAATAATTCGTTCTACTTTTTCTTTAGCTGGTTGCTCAGTTTGCTCTTCGGCCATAACTGTTTGGCCACTCAAAGCTAGCAAAATTGCAGAGGCTAGCGCACTGCGTGTGTATGTAGTTGTCATTGTGTGTTCCCATTTTTTATGTTGTTGAAAGCAATGTATTAGCGAATATTTTGCAATTGTTAACACCTTGCTTTTATAAACCATAAAGATTTATGCAAACGTTTGCAATTTGTTTTTTCAATTTTTTGTCCTTTTTTTACCCACAGGGTGAGTTGGTCTGTTTTGCTTACTGAAAAAATATTATGCTCTTTGGCGCAGCGATTTGGTCGAAATGGTGGTATATTGCCAGCATATGTTTTAAAGGAAAGCAGTGTTTCAGTATCATGAATGATAGAAAATTAAAGTTAGCTGATCTTGCGAAATTAGCCGGTGTTTCTACGTCGACAGTTTCCCGTGCGCTCAATGATAACCCATTGATAAAAAAGGAAACTCGCGACAAGCTTCAACAGTTAGCAAAAAAACATAACTTTAGTTTAAACACGGCTGCTAGCCGCCTTCGCACCCAAAAAACCAATGTTGTTGCGGTTATTATTAACCTCGATGGTGATACAGAACAGTCTATTAACGACCCTTTCTTACTTAAAATTGTTGGTGAAATAAATTTAGCGCTAAATAAATTTGGCTTAGAGTTATTACTTTCTAATTCGTTTATGGCCAGTGATGATTGGGCAAATTACTTTATTAATAGCCGCCGTGCCGATGGCATTATTGTGGTCGGCCAAGGTAAAAGCCAAGCAAATATTGAAGCTGCAGCGAGTGCTGGTGTTCCTTTAGTTGTCTGGGGCGATCCAAAAACACCCAGCAGTTACCCAATTGTTGGCAGCGATAATTATTTAGGCGGTCGCCTAGCGACTGAGCACTTATTGGCAAATGGCGCTAAAAACATATTGTTTTTAGGTGACCCTGGGCACGCTGAAATTAGTGAACGCCACCGTGGTTATTTAGATGCTATTAATGAAGCCAAAGCCACTCCTCACGTGGTTTCTATCGATATTACTAGTAGTGCTGCTTATAAAGGAATTAACCAATTGTTGGTAGAAAAAGGGCTGTACTTTGATGGCATTATGGCATGTAGTGACATGGTGGCTTTTGGTGCGATGAAAGCTCTGAAAGAGCGTTACATTAGTATTCCAAACGACGTTGCCCTCGTGGGCTTTGATGATATTGCCATGGCAGATATCAGTCACCCATCTTTGTCGAGTATTAAACAAAATACTCAACGCGCTTCAGTTATTCTTGTTGAAAAGTTGTTAGCCCAGTTAGCAGGGCAGTCGGTAGAATCTCAAGTTGTTGAAATAGAACTAGTAAATAGGCAGTCGAGCCAGCGCTAAGCCTATTGAATGTTAGCAATATATGTAATTTTAAATGCAAACGTTTGCATTTTGTTTTGCGCTAAACTAGACTGAATAAAAATAATCATAGGTTGAAGTGAATGAATCCTATAAGAATAACTATCGCGCTGGCATGCAGCTATTTTGTCTTTGCTATTATGCTCAATAGTGTGGGCACTGTTATTTTACAAGCAATCAATAGCTTAGATGTAAGCAAAACTCAGGCGTCTGTTCTTGAAGGATTTAAGGATCTTAGTATTGCCATTGTGTCATTTTTAGTGGCGTCATTTATCCCTCGTATAGGCTATAAAATTGCTATGCTTTGCGCTTTATTACTGGTTGCAGTGATGTGCTTGGTTGTTCCGAGCATTGCCGACTTTTGGGTATTAAAAGCGCTCTTTGCCGCAATTGGTTGCAGCTTTGCAGTAATGAAAATCTCTGTTTACTCTGTTATTGGTCAAGTGACTGATAATGCTAATAAACATTCAGCGTTATTAAACACCATTGAAGGGGTGTTTATGCTAGGT
The DNA here is from genome assembly GCF_040104395.1 of Pseudoalteromonas sp. BZA4. Taxonomy (NCBI): domain Bacteria; kingdom Pseudomonadati; phylum Pseudomonadota; class Gammaproteobacteria; order Alteromonadales; family Pseudoalteromonadaceae; genus Pseudoalteromonas; species Pseudoalteromonas sp. BZA4. The sequence goes on along the minus strand of NZ_JBECOT010000005.1, from coordinate 118,439 downwards.
GTGCTGTCGGGTTATTGGATTTTTGCGTTATTTATAGACGCTGATGACCCGCAAAGTAGCCACTGGTTGAATGTTTATTACTTGCTTGCAGCGATTGTTGCGGTGGCGTTTGTTTCTGTGCTTGCGGCACCAATAAAATCGCCAGAACTAAAAACTAATCAGCAATCTCAGCTTCATGATTTTATTGACATGTTAAAGCTGACTTACCAACCCTTGGTGCTTATTTTTGTTGTTAGTGCATTTATGTATGTACTAATAGAGCAAGGCGTGGGCACTTGGCTACCGACCTTTAATAACCAAGTTTTAAAATTGCCTGTTGATGTCAGTATCCAACTTGCTAGTTTGTTTGCAGCTGCGTTAGCGCTTGGTCGTTTGGTAGCAGGGCAAGTACTTAGGTTTATTAGTTGGTTTAGTTTATTAATGGGCTGCTTGGTCGCTATGGGTGTGCTCGTATTATTGGTGCTGCCTTTGACTCACGATGTAGATGGTAGCCAAGTTAAAAGTGTATTTGATGTGCCTTTTGCAGCATACATGCTGCCGTTGATTGGCTTTTTTATGGCACCGATTTACCCGTTACTTAACTCTGTCATGCTGAGTTCATTAGCTAAGCACAAGCACGCTGCTATGACAGGTTTAATTGTGGTTTTCTCTGCATTAGGTGGAACAACAGGTTCAATTATTACGGGCTTTGTATTTGATAAGTTTAGCGGTCAGCATGCATTTTATCTCACATTAGTGCCAATAGCCTTGCTATTAATCACCGTTTCAATCTTTAAGAAAGTTACCCTAAAACCACAGTATCAAGCGGCTTCAAGCGCAGAATAAGGGATTGTCATGAACTTCGTTAATAGCCAATTATTTAAAGACGTACAGCTAGCAGAAGTGTTTGCTGATTCAAAAATGTTTGCCGATGCTGTGCCAAACTTATCTTGGCAAAGTGCTTGTGAGTTGTATCAACTTGCAGGCCCTTTAAAAGGTGATGCGCTGCGTGAATTTGTTATGTCGAACTTTGTGTTTGCTGATCAGTCTATTCCGACTGCGAAATTAGATACCACTTCGGTTAAACAGTATATTCTTGATTTATGGCCGCATTTGCATCGCAATGCTGATACTGATTTAGCAAGCTCACTAATGCCCTTGCAGTTTGACTACATTGTACCGGGTGGTCGTTTTCAAGAAATTTATTATTGGGATAGTTATTTTACAGCCTTGGGTCTAGAAGATTGTGGCGACCTAGCCACCATTGAAGCCATGGTTAATAACTTTATAGACCTACAAGAACGTAATGGCTGTATTCCAAATGGTAACCGAGTTTATTATAGCTCTCGCTCGCAACCACCTGTTTTGGCGTTAATGATAGCGATGTTATGGGACGCTAAATATAAACAAGAAGCAGATTTAACTTGGCTGGCAAACGCGGTAAAAGCACTTGAAGCTGAGTATCAATTTTGGATGCAAGGCTGTAACGACCTTAGCAGTGAAACGCCTGCTATTAGGCGTGTTGTAAAAATGCCCAATCAGTCTATTTTAAACCGCTATTGGGATAGTGCGGCAACACCTCGTCCAGAATCATTAAAAGAAGATTTACATGACGCTGAAGGACTAACAACTGAGCAGCAACAAAGTTATTTTCAACATATTCGCGCTGCATGCGAGTCCGGCTGGGACTTTAGTAGCCGTTGGCTTTGTGATCATAATGACTTAAAAAGCATTGAAACAACCAATATCATACCGGTTGATTTGAATAGCTTACTGTATAACTTAGAGCATACGTTATCTCGTTTTTACCGTTTACTTGGTAAAGAACAAAAGAGCCAGTCGATTGCTGAGCTGGCTACACTGCGCTTAGATGCAATTAATACCTATTGTTGGAATTCTGAGGCGGGTGTTTATCGTGATTACAACATTAGACTCAATCAGCAAAGTAGTGTTGATTCAATGGCAATGGCTGTTCCTTTGTTTGTAGGCGCTGCATCTGTACAACAAGCTCAACAAGTGAAGCAAAAACTGATGAGTGAGTTTTTAAAACCCGGTGGTTTAGTGACAACATTGTGTAGTACACCACAACAATGGGATAGTCCTAACGGTTGGGCGCCGCTACAATGGTTCGCTGTAAAAGGTTTAACAGAGTATGGCTTTGTCAGCGAGGCACAGGCGATCATGAAAAACTGGCTGAGTATGATCGAAATGCGTTTTGCAGAGGATAAGTGCCTCCTTGAAAAATACAATGTGTGCGAATTAGTTAGCCGTGCAGGTGGTGGCGAATACACAGTACAACAAGGATTTGGTTGGACGAACGGTGTAACTTCACGTTTTTACAAACTACTCAATGACTCGCTGTAAAAGGGGAGATGCGGGTATAGCTGGTTTACATTTTATTAACCTGGGTATCTAGCCATCCAAATGGGTTGGTAATGTTGTAAATTGCCAAAATAAAGGCTTATAAATGGTTGAATCGTGTATCCAAATTGGGTATTGTGAATAAAATGTTTCAAGGAAGAAATGAGATGATTCAACCAACTTCTGTATTTCTAAAAACACAGCCAAGGTTACAAAACCGCAGTCAAAATTATCGATATTTAATTAAAATACTCGATGCGTTTTTTATGCGTGTGAAAGTCGATGCAAGCTTGCCTCATGAGTCTATGCGCGATGAGTTTAACCTTTATTTAATTGATAGCACTGATGCACATTGGAAAGACTTATTACCTGCTGAGTTAGTGCAACTTGCTAAGCAACATTTAGTGGTTATTTTTAATGCGGACGCTAATGCAATTTGCGAAAAAAACTTACTTTTAAATGGCATTAAAGGGGTGTTTTTTGCAGATCAATCACCTGAAGATATTTTTGCAGGGCTGGTCAGAGTGATCAATGGCGAGCTGTTTTTTAGCCGTAAAAGTATTTCTACTACGTTTAATCATATGCTGTCTGCAATGTCTCGTAGCCAATTCAATGCCAGCAACGATTCGGTAAATACTGATATTGACCTCAGCTTACTGACTAAACGAGAAAAATCAGTGATTCACTTACTTGCCCAAGGTGCGAGTAATCGAGATATCGCAGAGCGTTTAAATATTAGCGACCATACCGTTAAAACCCATTTGTACAGTGCATTCAAGAAAACGGCATCGCGTAACCGCGTGGAGCTGGCTAATTGGGCACAAAATTACATGGCAGTGAGTTTGTCTTTACAAAATACACAGTGACAAACTACAGCCAGTTTAATCCCAGTGGTAGTGTTTGATCAGAATATTCAGCCACTTGCACGAGGCTTAAAAAACCGGCTTCGAGCAAGTATCCTTCAAAATCATGTTTCCGTTTAGCTTCCATTATTCGATACTCAGTTCGATTTAGATGTGACTTTATTCATAAAATACAGTGGAATACACAGTATTAATAATCCTAGCCATTGCCATAATGGCGCAAAAAGAAACACTAGCGCTGATTGTGCATCATGGGAAAAATAGATTGAACCTATGGTCACAGTACCAAATAAGACACACATAATAGTGACAATAAACGTGGCGATTTGTGTCACTCTTGTTTTACTGTGTTCAACCATCCACGCCATTAATAAATAGGGCGAAATACCCCATAAAACAAAACCAATTGGCAGACTTTTTGAACTGTCAAAATTATCAATGGTGATAACCAGGGTAATCAGTGCGGCTAAAACAATAAGAGAATAAGCGCATTTGGAGAAGGTAATCCATTTCATAAATAAAACTTAATTAACTGAATGCTATAAGTATTTATTTCGATGGATAATTAAGTAGAAAGTTCAAATTGGGCGCTGTGATGTTCAGCGCCACACTAATTAACTCATTAAATTAGACCGTTTTTGCAGACCAAATGCCTTTGTTAATACCTTTTAATACAAGGTCGCTAAGCGCTTTTTCAATTGCTTGCGTGACGCAAATACTCATAGGCTCATTGTCGGTGAATCCGGCTTCTGCTTCTGCAAGACGTTTGTAGCTCACATAGCGAAAGAAGCCTGCGCGCATTTCTTGGCTGAGTACTTTTTTGCTTGTCGCAACGGATAACAAAACTTGGCCTGTGCGAACATCGACAGCGCGTAAATAAATTGAAATTGCATCTTCACGGTATAATTCTGATGCGCCAATCCCGAAGTATTCCATACCAATCCCGCCGGTTTTGATATTTGTGTCGTAGCTAATGATACCGCCTTCTAAGATTATTTTAGCTGTCGTGAGTGGTGGTAATTCAGGTAGCTTATCGTTTTCGGCTTGCGCAGCGCGAATTATTTTACGCTCAGTTAAGATATTTTGTAGACCTTCGCGCTCTACCGGAATAAACCAATCAGATTCATGCAATGCTTGCACTAAAATAGAGTTAGCACCTTGTGTTACTGCGGTAGAAAATGAGCTTACATTTGCCTGTGGTTTGTATTGCCCAGTTTGGTCACGAAATGAGTACACTGACACAGGAATGCTTCCCATTGGTTGAGGAAGGGCCTGCAAAGCCTGGAAAGTTTCGGTTGGCTCAAGAGAGTCTGCTAGTTGTTTGGTCGGTGGGATTAAATTGCCCATTGATGAACAACCCGACAGAAGTAATACCATTGCTGCTAATGTGAATGTCTTCATTATCCAAACCTCGGTACTTCAATTACTGTCACTGTGCCATCAGAGGTGTTGGTAATTCTAACGGTGATTGTGTCACTGGTACTGGTGATAATTTGAATTTCATAATCACCCGTCATAAAGGTCGAGTCACCATTAAAGATGCTGTCGTCGATTTCGTCACCAAATGCCATATCTGTGATTTCTCGTACCATTCTATTTAAGTAGGTACGCTCTAACGAATCTTGAAATTTTTCCCCGTAGGTTTGTTCGATAACCGGCGCTTTGTGCTTGTTTTGTGATTGCGCTTTATTAAGTAGCATGCTGGCATTTAATGGGCTGCCACCAAAGCTTGGGTTAATTGGGGTATAAACGAGTTCGGTTGCCCAACTAGAAAGAGGGCAGAGGATTATTATTAGTGTTGTTAAGTATTTCATTTTACCATCCATTTTTTGCCATATCGGGTGTTGATTGCTGCATTTGACTGCGTGCCATGGCATCCATCACGCTATACATGGCTTGTTTTACACGTTCATCTAATGGCTCTAAGCGACGTCCTAAATAAGTGACGTACACTATTTGGTTATTCATTTTTAAGACAAGTCGAGTCCCCGCTCGGGGTAATACCGTTTCTTTTATTTCGATATTAAAACCTGCTGTTGAAGGTAAATCGCGCCATAGGTTGGCAAACTCAAAATAAAATTGATGGCCAAATCGGCTAATACTTCTATCGAGTACTAAGCCATCGATTTCGAGGTCTTCGCCATAACTAGCCGTACTTTGAGCTGCAAGCACGATGCAACATATGCGTAGTAAGTTTTTTATTTTCATAATGGAATGAGGGAGCAAGGCTCCCTCTTAAGCGATTATTCTTGGGTTACAGTTGCGGTATTGCCATCACCTAGTTGAGTGATAACAACTGTGCTGTTAGAGCCAATCATTGAGCCTTCAACAAGGTTTGCGTTGCCGTCTTGTACAACGACCAGTGAGTTACCCTCACCACCTAGCAAGAATGCACTTTCACCGATACCTACAACAAAGTTTTCTGAGCCTGTTTGGCTAATATCAACAGAGTTGTTGCTACCTTCCATAATCAGGTCGATGGCATTGAGTTCACCAACTTGTGTGAAAGCAACTTGGTTGTTGTTGCTATCAAGCACGCTTGCGAATGTTAATGCCGCTTCGTTAAGGTCACCCAGCTGATTAACTGCAATGTCATTATCGTTTGAAGAGAGTGAGTCGTCTGGGTATGAAGACTGGACTAGTACCGTGTTTTCATTGCCGCCTTGAGCAATATCAACGTTGTTGTCGCTACCATTGAAGTTAGCAACGTGAGCACTGTTTGCGTCACCAATTTGGTTAGCAACAAACTCATTGCTATCGCCAATAGCACCTAAGTACACATCATTACCGTTACCATTTTGGAATGCAGTGAGTTCGTTGTCGTTGCCAATAGCATCTAAGCCAGCGGTATTGCTGTCATGCTTTTGATTGACCAATAATGTATTGCCATCACCAACAATCACGCCTGACTCAAAGCTGTTGCTGTTGCCTTCTTGATCAGACTTAACTTCGTTGTCATTGCCTGTGATTTCTGCAACTAATGCGCTGTTAGAGTCACCATCTTGCTCAAACTCAACTTCGTTATAATCACCATGCAGCGAAGTAAGCTCAGCGCTGTTGAAGAAACCTGTTTGGTCAATAGTTATTTCATTGCCGTTGCCAATTACTTCATCAGAAATAAACGCATTGAAAACACCCTCTTGCATTACTTCGATGCTGTTGTCATCACCTCTAATTACATTGAACGTTGCTTCATTTAGTAAGCCGCTTTGCTCTGCGCTGATTGTGTTGCTGTTACCCTGTAAATCAAAGTTGTAGAACCAATGGCCACCATCACCTTGCGTTACAGTTGCGCTATTTTCATCACCAACCATGACGTTGATAGCTTCGTTGTTAACACCAAAGAATCCTGCACCTTCTTGCTCAACGCGAATAGCATTGCCAACACCAACGGTTTCAGACAATGCGCCATTCATGGTGCCGTTTTGGCTGTGCGAAACAGTATTATCGTCACCTGTATTGTAGATAAGAGATAAGTTAGATGTTTGTGCTTGGCTTACTTCAACCATGTTGCCATCACCTACACTGACAGTTTCTGCACGATGACCTGTACCTTGTTGAGTAATAACCGCATTGTTACCAACACCGGTAACCGATACTTGATCTAGGGTAATTGAGTTTGATACACCCAGTGTTGAAACTTGGCTTGCAAGCTCAGTGCTAGATTGAGTTTTATCATCTGTGTTTGCACTTGCTGCAAAGCTTGAACCTAACGCAATAGTAATTGCACAGGTAAGTAGAGACTTTCTTAACTTCATGATTATTTCCTTTAAATTATTATTAATCAAAGCTCTAAAATTATCTTTTTCGCTTTTAGAACCATGTAGCAGCATGCCTTGCCGGGTTAATTTATGTGATATTCAACTGTTAGCTAACAATCAGAAGTGAATGAAGCAACTTTGTTAGTTGTGACTCTGAGGTCGTACAAATAACAAGAAAATTACTTTAGACAGATTTGGAATAATATAAAATCATCAGTTTTTGTGGTTTTTATAAATTATTTATTTTCAATTGGTTATGTGTGTTTGCTTTGGTTTTAGTATGGGTTTTGATTTAAAAGCAGTAAAAAAGTTGGAGAAATATTAATGGATCATTGAGGGTGCTTTTTTCACAAAAAAGTGTGAATTGGACTTATTTTTATTGATTCAATCAGCAAAAAAGTATGGATTTAAACTTAGCATCATTTTTTTTCTTGCCTGTTATCTGCAATTTGCCATTTATGAAATATGCCACGTGATATTCATCATTCAGAAGTAATGAGCTTTGGTGGTCGGATCATAGTGATTCGATCAGTTCAACAAATTATGGATAGTAAATATGAAAACTAAATTATCTGTATTAAGCCTAGCCTTATTACCATGTTTAGGTGCTGCACAAATCAGCACACCAGCAAAAACAACCGTCGTTGGTGCAAGTGAAGACTCTGTACTTGTTATGTATAAAAAAGGCACCTCTGCTGCAATGCGTGCCCATGCTCGTAGCTTAGTTAAAGCCACCATCAGCGATATCAACAAAGATGGTGTCGATGATAACTATTCAGCTATTTTGTCTGGCCGTTTAGCTAAATTTAAAATTGCAGGTATGAGCAGCAAAGAAGCTATCAAGCGTCTACAAAACCATGCTGCTATCGAATATGTAGAGCCTGATTATCGCGTATCGATTGCCAGCGTACCTAATGATCCTGATTTTTCTTCGTTGTGGGGTTTACACAACGAAGGTCAAACAGGTGGTGTCGCCGATGCTGACATTGATGCAGTTGAAGCATGGTCAATCTCAACCGGTAGCCGCGAAGTTGTTGTTGGTGTAATTGATACCGGTGTTGATTACAGCCACGAAGATTTAGCTGATAACGCATGGATCAACCCAGGCGAAATTCCGGGTGATGGTATCGATAATGACGGTAATGGTTACATCGATGACGTGCACGGTATTAATGCGATTACCGACTCAGGTGATCCAATGGATGACCAAGGCCATGGTACTCACGTATCGGGCACAATAGGTGCGTCAGGTAACAACGGCACCGGTGTTGTTGGTGTGAGCCACGAGGTATCAATTGCGGGCTGTAAGTTCTTAAGTGCAGATGGTACAGGTTCAACTTCTGATGCAATTAAGTGTATCGATTACATGGTTGATCTTAAAAACCAAGGCGTAAATGTACGTGTTTTAAATAACAGTTGGGGTGGCGGTGGCTTTAGCCAAGCACTGGCAGATGCTATTACGGCAAGTGAACAAGCCGATATTCTATTTGTAGCAGCAGCGGGTAACGATGCGGTTGATAACGATCAAAACCCTCATTATCCGTCTAACTACGAGCATGACAGCGTATTATCAGTTGCCAGTACTGACAACAGAGATAACATGTCGAGCTTTTCACAATGGGGTTTAACAAGTGTTGATTTAGGCGCACCAGGTAGTGCAATTTTATCAACGGTACCGGGCAATGGTTACGCTAGCTATTCTGGTACATCAATGGCAACACCGCATGTTGCTGGTGCAGCTGCATTAGTGCTTTCGATCAACCCTGATTTATCAGCGCTTGAACTTAAAGAGTTGCTAATGAATAGCGGCGACCAAAATGAAGCGCTGCAAGGCAAAACAGTGTCTGGCAATCGCTTAAATGTGAATCAAGCACTTGAGCAAGCAGATCCGACTCCAAGCTTCAAAATCTCGGTGTCGCCAAGTTCACAGCAAATTACTGCTGGTGAAACTGCAACATATACCTTTGAAATTGGTTCAATCGCCCAGTGGGATGGTGTCGTTAGCCTAGCACTTCAAGCTGATTTAGCGGGCGCAACACTATCGCAAACAGAAGCCGTACCTGGTGATGTAGTTACACTAACGGTACCAACACAAGAAGCAACAGCATGGGGCAGTTATAGTTTTGTTGTTGATGCAACATCAGGTGAGTTAGCTAAACAAAGCAGTGCGTCACTGTTTGTTAACCCTGTTGGCTTAAATGACTTTACTTTCTCAAATGAAACATCAGTGTCTATTCCAGATAACAATGACACGGGTATTGATTCGGTGATTACTGTAGCTGATGAACTTACTGTGTTCTCAACGGATGCAAGTATTGATATTACTCATACTTACATTGGTGATTTAATCGTCACATTAACGTCGCCGCAAGGAACAACTGCAACACTTCACAGCCAATCTGGCGGTGGTGCTGATGATCTAGTACAAAGCTACTCGCTGGCTAACTTTAATGGCGAAGTTGCGACAGGTGATTGGGTACTCAATGTCAAAGACGTACTGTCTGCTGATACCGGTACTTTAAACAGCTGGTCACTGACGTTTAGCGCTATTGGTGAAGTGAGCCCGCAGCCTCCACAAGCTGGCTTTTCATTTGAAACATCAGGTTTAGATGTCACTTTCACTAATACCAGCACAGATAGCAATGACGATATTGTTGCTTGGGCGTGGGATTTTGGTGACGGTGCTTCATCAACAGATGCTGATCCTATGCATACTTACGCACAAGCAGGCAGCTATGAAGTGACGCTAACTGCGACAGATAGCGAAGGTCAAACAGATACGTTCACGCAAACGGTTGTGGTATCTGATGTTGAAATTGAGCTATCGGTTAAACGTGCTAACAAAACACGTTTAGGTACTATGCGTGTTGATTTAAGCTGGCAAACCGTGGCTGATCAAGTAAGCATCTACCGTAATGGTGAACTACTTGAAACAGTAGCTGATCGTGGTTTCTATCGCGATGTAGAGCGTAAAGCTGAGTTACCAAGCTATGAATATCAAGTTTGTGTATCTGATACTGTTTGTTCTAACCCAGTGACAGTGTCCTTCGACTAACATTGTTTCACTGCTCAAAGCCCAGTTTCCCCACTGGGCTTTTTTATTTGTATTACAAAATGAAATTTTCGCTAAAACTGTGTATAATTTGCGCCCCTTAAATATCTGTTCACGTGTCGTATTAATGTGGGGTTGTGAGTGAAAGCATTGCTGAAACAGCATGGTGTAATTTTTATTCTTCTAAGTATGCTAACCGGGTTAATGGGGGCATTTGTTAACCCATTGATGAGCTTATTCATTGTCGAAGGGCTGCAAACACCGCCCGTGTATTTAGGTGTTTATATGGTGGCGGTCACCATTACTGGGTTAGTTATTAGTCAGTGGTTAGGTGGCATGGCAGATAAAGGCACCAATGCGCGAAAGTTATTTATGGTGGCTGTATCAGGTATGGTGTGTGCGTTAGTGACCTTTGCGAATGCCACTGCATTTTGGCAAGTATTGCTCGCAGGCGTGTTGTTTCTTGCGATGGGCAATGCGGCAATTCCGCAAATGATGACCGTGGCAAGACAATGGGCTGGGCGTCAACAGAACATCGACATTACCAGTTTTAATTCCCGTTTACGTGCTGCTATTTCCTTTGCTTGGGTTGGCGGCCCGCCGCTTGGTTATTTATTAGCCGCTGGAGGCGAGTTTAGCCGCTCGTTTTACTTTGCTGCGGTGTGTGCCTTGGTTGCACTTATCTTTGCATTTAAATTTATTCCTGACTACAGCGCTCAAAAATCACAACATGGCAGAGAGCCTGCAGCCGCAGCGAGTTTATCATTTTGGTTGCTGGGCTTAGCTATTATGCTTGGTTCAACGGGTAATATTATGTATTCATCGGCACTGCCGCTTTATAGCATTACAGAACTAGGATTTGCTGAACATACGCCCGGGCTGTTTATGGGGGTAGTGGCACTATTAGAAATTCCTATCATGCTGTATGGGGCAAAGCTTGCTAAAAAATACAATAAAGTTGCGATGCTTGCAGTGGCATTTTGTTGTGCAATTGTATTTTATTTAGGGGTGTTTTTTGCCAGCCAAGTATGGCACTTAATCGCGTTGCAAGTTTTAAACGGCCTGTTTTACGGTATTTTTGCGGGCATTGGCTTAACCGTCTTACAAGATCAGCTCCCCGAGCGAATAGGGTTTACCTCTGCGTTTTACACGAACGCCATTAAACTTGGTGTTATGTGCGGGGCAGGGGCAACAGGGGTTGTTGCACAGTTTTATAGTTTTAGGTTTGCAACCCTTGGCTCTATGCTAGCTGCAAGTTTAGCCCTTGGATGCTTAATGTTGTTTAGCTATGTGAAGCGCCAAGAGCAGCAAGAAACTGTTATGCCAGTACTGCAAGAAGGCTTAGTTGAATAACTAGCTTAAATAGATAAAAAACCGAGCATCGTAGCTCGGTTTTTTGATTATGAGTAACTAATCATTAGCTATTAGCCATTAGCCATTAGCCATTAGCGATTTGATCCAGTAAATGCATAACTCGTTCACTGGCAGCTTCCATCTTATTAATGTGATTAATCGCTGCGTCTTTATTGCCAGTTTGCAGCATGACTAACGCTTCAACACCATTGCGATGAACTTCACGATGTGGCTCTTCTAATTGACGATAAGCATTGTGTTGTTTGAAGCCATTTGATTGCTCTGAATTATACCATTTACCTAGTCGGCACATGGTGTGATCTGAAAAGTCATCAATCGACTTATTACTTGTGCCATTGGCAACTGAGTAAACTTCACCTTTCCAAACAATGTGGTCCAGTTTTACGGTTTGCACAAATGAGCGTGTGGCTGCATTAATAATGGTTTCTTTCATTGAGCTACAGTGATTCATGATAGAACCATAGTCATTGTTTAGCGTATCAAAACTAGTTGAAAGCTGAGTGTTATTTTGCTGGATATCTTCAACCGAGGTCACCGTTTCGCCAGTTTTATTGATGATCTCTTTGACTAGATCAGATACTTCTTGGGCTGATTTATTGGTGTTGGTTGCAAGTGTACGAACTTCGTCGGCAACAACGCTAAACCCACGACCAGCCTCACCAGCACGGGCAGCTTCGATTGCGGCATTTAGCGCAAGTAAGTTGGTTTGATCAGAAATTTTAGAAATGGTTGATACAAAGGTGTTGATGCTATCGGCCATATCAGACAGACCCGTAATGTTACTGGTCATGCTGCCCATTTTGCCTGCCATACTCGCCATTTCACTGACAATATGTTGTAGGGCATTATTTGAGTCGTTTAATAGTTGGCTTATTTGTAAAGTAACTTGGCTTTCTTCTTCGATAACAAGGTATGAGTCGAGTACAGTTTGGCGTACCCCCTCAATTTGCGTGATACATTCAATCGAACTATTCAATAAGTTGGCAAGGAACAATTGGTCTGCATCATCAGCTTGCTGATGTAATTTTGCTTCTAAGCGTTCGTTTTCGTCACGTAATACGTGATTGTCGGCTTTAAGTGCCTCAACTTCAGCTAATAGCGCGTTGTATTGATCTTGGAGTAAAGAGTGGCTTTTGCTAGAGACAAACATGTATGTTCCTAATTTATATGGTTAATACCTAACCATGCTGATTATAGATCAAAGTATTAACTTATTATCAGTGTTTTTTATTAGAATGGTGGTAATTACGACTATTTGATTAAGTGTAGTAGAAAAAATTGGTTATTAAAGCCGAAAAAGCCCAGTAAAAACTGGGCTAAAACGAGGGAGGAGAGTAATTAATAAAAAGAGTATTTTAAAGTAAGCGACGTTGTACGGCCGTTAATAGTACGGGCACGGATAATGTCGTTATCTGGTACTGAGCCTTCTTCTGCTTCTGTGATACCTACGGTGTCGAACAGGTTGTTCACGTTAAGCGATAGACTTAAGTTTTCAGACAGATTGTAACTTACAAAACCATTCACTTGTGTATAGCCATCAAACTCAAGGTCGTTACTGTCTTGTGCGTAAGCATCTGTTGTACCAATAAAGCTCAGACCAGCAGCACCTTTATCAAAGTTGTAAGTTGCCATTAATGAGTAAATAAGGTCAGCTTGACGACGTGGTGTATTACCGACTAACTCTGGCGATAACGCATCTTTAGCAATTTCTGCGTCTGTCCAAGTAAAGTTACCACGGAAATCCCAATCACCTACGTAGTAGGTTGATTCAACCTCAATACCTTTTGCTTCGTACTCGCGGTCGAAGAATTTTTGTGATGTTGCTTCGAAGTTTTGCTCTTCAGTTTCTGCGTAGAATGCTGTTGCAAATACTGATAGCGAATCAAAACGTTTTTTCACACCGATTTCGTATTGGTTTACTTCATCAATTGCATCGGCTTCGGCTACCGAACCATCTGCTTCTACTTTACCGAATAGTAAGCGGTCTGCATTTGCGCGGCCGCCTTTACTTAAACGGGCAAAAGTCGCAAAGCTTGGATCAATTTGGTAGTTTGCACCAATTGAGTATGAGCTGTAGTGCCAGTCGTAGTTAACAATGCTTGGGTTCGCGTTATCAATACCAACAACACTTTGCTCAGGAATTGAGATAGTACCGTCGCCATTCATATCAATTGTTGATGTTACTGCACCTGCGTAGTTACCACGCGCTTCACCTGAATCATAGCGAGCACTTGCATCAATGCTTAAATCGCCAAACTTAGTGGCTAAGTTAATGTAAGGTGCGCGAGTTTCGTACTCTGTATCGTAGTTACGTTGACAGCAGTTACCCCAGTAAGGTGTACCATAAGCGTACAAGCCATTATCTGAATAGCTGTCGCCATTCGCAGCGTAAACGTCAAGTAATGCAGCGTTGTCGCCTTTTAGCTCCATAACATATGAGTTCCAAAGCCACGACATATCAATCGATTGGCTTGAAGCAAAGTAACCAAAGGTAACGCTAGTTTCATCAGAAAACGACTTAGTGAGCTTAAGGTCATTAACAATTGAACCCATGTCGTTTAGCGTTACATCAAATGTATGAATACGCATTGCTAAATCGTCATCGCCATAGGCTTCGCCTGCTGAACCACCATTTGCATAAACAAGCGATGCACCATCACCAGCAATACTAGAAGCAATAGAGCTTGCGCTTGCAACTTCAGCTGGAATAAGAGAAATAAAGTTACCGCTTACTGATGATGTTCTAAAGCGGTTTTCGATGCGCCAGTCGTTTTCTAAATCAAATGCAGCTTCAAAACCCACTGAGGTAACAACTGGGTTCATACCGTCGGTCATATCGCCTGTGCTGATTTGGTTATCACCATTTAAACGCAGAGTTTGTGTGAAAAGCGCTGAATGCGGCGTATCTGATTGTGCATCAAAACCTGGGATTGAATCGCCATCTGAGTACATAGGCATAGGTAGGTAACCTACGCTCTTATCATCGAGGTGTTTAAAGTAAACACGAACATAACCAGCATCAAATTCTTTAGTTAGGTTTGCCTTAATTTGGCCACCTTTATTTGATGTATAACCGGTTTCACGTGGACCTTCACCTTGGCGAACGAAGCCACCAATGTGATAGCGCACACTGTCGTTTAAATACGTACCATACTCAAAGTCTGTACGAATTGAATCATAATCAAGGCCTACCGTGGTCGATACACTGCCTGATTCGTTCTCACCCGTTTTTGAAATAAAGTTGATGATACCACCTGGGGCATCACTTGCTGCTGTTGATGCTGAGCCACCACGGATTGATTCAACACTTTGCACTGTTGAATCTAAGCGCATGAAAATGTCTGCGTTACCAAAGGCAATATCGCCAAATTGCATAACTGGTAAGCCATCTTCTTGTAGTTGCAAGAATTTAGCACCGCCCGATGCAACCGGTAAACCACGTACCGCGATATTTGCGTTACCTTCACCACCAGTTGATTCTGAACGAACACCCGGGATTGTTCTAAATGCTTCTGCAGTAGAACGAGGTGTTGATACTTCAATTTCAGCTAATGTAACACTGCTAACCGATGAGCTTGATGCCATGATGGTTGTACGGCGTGGTACACCGGTTACAACGATTGTTTCAAGGCCGCTTTTTTTAGCCTCAGGTTGTGCTTGCTCTTCGGCGTGTAAGTTTTGGCTTACTGCTAATGCAAGCGCGCTTAATGTGTAAAGGGCATGTTTGTGTGTTGTCATAATGTGCCTCGTCTCAATCCCAGATGGTTTGTTGTCTAAATTGCTATCTTAATCGATTAAGTAAAGATAACAATAATTTTACACAGTGCAAGTCTTTTTAGCGAAAAACTTGCACGATTTATGTTCGATAATTGATTTTTAACGATTTTTATTTAGTGGCTTAATGCACTGTGCTGCGCTAAAGCTTGCTCAGCAGGGTTTCGTAAGTAGTTATATAGCATGGCTAAAAACAGTAAACATGCGAAACCTGTTGCGAGATAAAAGCCGTAACGAATGTGGCCAAAATAGTCACTGATCACACCCATTAATAATGGGCCTGCTGCCGCAGAAAGGGCAGTAAAAAACAAAATAACACCAGCAACTGCACCGTGCTGTTGTACCGCAAAGCAAGAAATACCTTTTGAGTTTAAAGTTGGGTAGATCATCGACATGAATAGCCCAGATAAAGGGAGTAAGAATACCGCCCAATCAACGCCGCCGAAGATTAAGCCTAAATAACACAGTGCAATTCCTAAGCTTAAATACAGCATCGCTGCTTGCCAACTGAAGTGATTCAGCAGCCACACCGCTAAGAAACGCCCAGCGGCGCGTAATATGAAAAACAAGGTCAGTGCATAGGTTGCCAGTAATTGCCAAGGGCCGTTGTAATCGCCAAGTAGAGTAGGCATCCACACATAAATAGCCACTTCGGTTGCAACATAAAGGGCAATCGCTAAAGAAAAGCCAAGTGCATATGGGTTTTTCATCATACTCATGGTGGTTGCAAGAGAGGCCGGTTTGGCGTGTTCTTCAAGCTTTTTAGGTTTTGGATAATCTGCACGCCAAGCAATTAAGGTTAAAATTAAACATAAAACCCCAGCAATAACGTAAAGGTAGGTCCAGCTTACCTTTTGGGTGATTAAAAAGCTGACAAGGGCAGGGCCTACAATGGCGCCAACACCAAAGAAGCCTTCGACCAAATTCATTGTTTTTGTGTGTTCTAAATTGTTTTTAGAAATATCACCTAACAGCGCCAAAGCACCTGTTTTGAATAAACCAATAGCAAGGCCAATACAGCTAAGTAACACTACAAATATGCTAAAACTACTGCTAACGGCGAACAGAAAACAACAAATGGTGAATATGCCGAGCCCCAACATGATGGTTTGTTTGCGCCCAAAACTGTCGGCCAAAAAACCTAAAAACAGGCCACTAAAAGCAATAAGTGCCATAGGTGCATAATGGAAAGCACTGGCTTGGGTCATGCTTAAATTAAATTCTTCGATAAGCTCAGGAATGATCATACCAACCGCATCAGAGGTCATCGCAAACATAAAAAACATCATGTATGTCAGCCATCTAATGGTTTGCAAAGGATCGTGTGTTCTATTCATTATTGTATCCCCACCGAAAGGTCTGCGCCTTTACTATGTATATTAGTGTATAAAAACTATAAAAACTGCTTGAATAATTTGCTGTCGTGGTTAAAGATATATCTTAATCGATTAAGTTTCAACTTGGTATTAACAATTATGATCAACAACAAAGTGCAATTAATCACCTACGCAGACCGTATTACCGGTCAAGGTATTGATGAATTAAGTAATTTATTAAATGGCCCACTTAACAATGTGTTTGCAGGTGTACATTTGTTGCCATTTTATAATCCGATTGATGGCAGTGATGCTGGCTTTGATCCTATTGATCATAGTGAAGTAGACTCGCGCCTTGGTAGCTGGGACGATATTAACGTGCTTGGTGCAAACTATGACCTTATGGCTGATTTAATTGTTAACCATGTTTCAGCACAATCTTTCCAATTTAAAGATGTACTTGCGAAAGGCAAGCAATCTGAATTTTGGGATTTATTTTTAACTAAAGACGATGTATTCCCAAATGGCATGTCTGAGGCTGAGCAACAAGCGATTTACCGTCCGCGTCCGGGTAGCTGCTTTACACCTATCGCGTGTGGTGATGGCAAAACCTATGATTTTTGGACCACATTTACCGATAACCAAATTGATATTAATGTGAAATCAACGGCGGGTATCGAGTATTTAAATACGGTGCTTGGCAAATTTGCTGATAATAATGTCAACATTATTCGTTTAGATGCAGCAGGCTATGCGATTAAAGAAGCTGGCACAAATTGCTTTATGTTGGACGAAACGTTTGAGTATTTAAATAAGCTTTCGGCGCAAGCAAATGAAGCGGGTATGGAAACCATTGCCGAGATCCATAGCCATTTTCAAACTCAAGTTGAAGTCGCAAAGCGTGTAAATATGGTATATGACTTTGCTTTACCACCCCTTATTTTACACAGCTTGTTTAGCAATGATGCGCAAGCCTTACTGAATTGGCTAACTATTTCGCCGCGTAACTGTTTAACGGTACTCGACACTCATGATGGCATTGGCATCATTGACGCAGGCCCAATGGGTGATAAACCGGGTTTATTAAATGCAGCAGAAATTGATAACTTGGTTGAAACCATTCATGAAAAGAGTGAAGGGCAAAGCCGCCTAGCAACTGGTGCAGCAGCAAGTAATGTCGATTTATATCAAGTTAATTGCACATACTATAATGCCTTGGGCGCAGATGACTTTGATTACTTATTAGCGCGTGCAATACAGTTCTTCGCGCCAGGTATTCCACAAGTTTATTATGGTGGCCTGTTCGCTTGTGAAAACGATATGGAATTATTGGCTCGCACCAATGTAGGTCGTGATATCAATCGCCCTTACTTAGATGCGCAAGACATTGATGCTGCGCTTGCTAAACCTGTGGTGAAAGGGTTGATCAAGCTGATTCAATTACGTAATGAGCATCCAGCATTTAACGGTGAGTTTATTGCGAAAGGTGAAGGCAGTGTGTGTCGTTTAAGCTGGCATGATGATACCAGCTCAATCGAGTTAAAAGTTGACTTCGCTAGCCGTGAAGTGATCATTGTCGATCACCGAGATGGCGAACAAAGCATTGTTGATTTGGCTGACTTTTTAGCTTAACTACTTTGACCCAATTGCAGTTGATAGTCGATTTCGGCTGTTTGCTGCTCTTTCGATAGAAACAAGGTCGCAGCAATGCGGCCTTTTTCTTCACTATTTTGATGGACAGTGGTGAGTTTTGGCACAAATCGTTGGCCTTCATCTATGCCATCAAAGCCAACAATCCTGACATCTTCAGGAATAGATAAGCCCATTTTTAATGCTTCGCGCATGGCGGCAAGGGCAATTAAATCACTCATACACAACAACACGTTTGGTCTTGGTGTGCTGCTAAGTGCTTCTTTGGCGGCAATGCTGGCAAAGCGTTCACTGCTTTCTGGAATATTCCATGTTCTATCTTCACCAAGGGTGATGCCAGCATCGCTGATTGCTTGGTGATAACCGCGCAGTCGTTGATGAGCAATTGACTGACCGGCTTCAAACTCATGATGTTCGTATACTCGGCATAATACGTCGTTATCGAGTAAGCGCAGGCCTAAAATAGCAACCCGATCATCATTTTTTTGTAGTGCATGCTTGGCAATATCGAAACTGGCTTGTTGGTTATTTACGTTTACAGAGGCATCGCGACCGATATTAAAATCAACCGTTACCACATGTTTTGCGACCTGTTTTAATTGTTCCACAAGTTGCTTGTTACGAGGGCGACCATAACAAATAAAGCCATCAACAAAATCGACCACGCTATTAAGGTTATCGCTGTTACCAGAAAATAATAAAAGGTTAATACCATTTTTTTCGAGCACTGCTGATACACCGCGCATAAAACTGCTAGCAACCGGATCTGATACCATATATTCAACGCTGTCTGGTAGCACTAGAGCAACAATATTAAAGGTGCCTCGGCGTAATGATTGCGCCGCCTTGTTAGGGCCAAAGTAGCCGAGCTTTTTACAGGCAGCCAAAATTTCTTCGCGGCGTGCTTTTGATAATTGATCAGGGCGGTTAAACGCATTTGATACGGTGGCATTTGAAACGCCTAACTCTTGGGCAATACTTTTCAGCGTCCAACTTTTTGGCTTTGTCATTGTAGGTTCTTAATCGATTTACTTAATGGTAAATTACCATATAAAGAGTCGAAAAAAAGTGTTTTTAGTCATAAAAATAGGCGTACCATAAAAGAATGAGTACGAGTGTGAGAAAAAGGCGAATAGCGAGTGATTTCTAAGTTACCAAAATGGGTTGAGATTGGCGCATTTATTTTAGCGCTGGTGGCTGGGTGTGTGAATGCAGTTGGTTTACTTAGCTTTGAGCATCAAGCTGTATCGCATTTATCAGGAACTGCAACCTTGCTTGGCGCAGACCTCATGCATGGCAATAGCCTTGATGCTTTACATTTATTAGGTGTATTACTGTCATTTTTAGTTGGGTCTGGTATTGCTGGGTTCTTGCTGCATAGTTCAGCACTTAAACTAGGTCGTCATTACGACACGGCATTATTGATTGAAGCAGGGCTTTTACTGGGCGCACTTTGGTTATTGTTTAATGGCTCGGGTTACGGGCACTTTTTGGCCTCTGCGGCATGTGGTTTACAAAACGCCTTAGCAACAACTTACAGTGGTGCAATTGTTCGTACCACCCATGTAACGGGTATCTTTACTGATTTAGGTATTATGTTTGGTCGGGTTTTACGTGGCGAAGCGCTTGATAAACGTAAGACTAAACTGTTCGGCCTAATCATTTTAGGGTTTATTCTTGGCGGCTTAGCAGGGGCATGGTTATTTGCAAAAATGAGCTTTGCGGCGCTTTATGTGCCTAGTGCTATTTGTATTTTACTTGCCTTGACCTATCGTGTTTATTCTCATCGCAATCCAGAACTTAATGGTTAGCGATACTTTTAGGTGTTGCGCCAAAGGCTTGTTTAAACACACGGCTAAAATGGCTTGGGTTATTAAAGCCTAATTGGTAACAAACTTGGCTAATCGCCTCCCCTTTTTCGAGCAGTTTATACGCTTTTTGTAAGCGTAATTGTTGTTGCCAAAGAGCGGGCGTAACACCAAAGGCTAACTTAAATTGCTGATAAAATTTACTGCGGCTCATACAGGCTATCTTACATAACACATCAATATCAATATTCTCAGCAAGATGCTGTTCTATATAGCTTACTACATGGCTTAATGGGGTTGCGAGCTTGCCTTGCTTACAACTTGCTATCATTAAGTCTCGACTTTGCTGCTGTAACAGACGGGTTATGAGTTCATTGAGTGATAAATCAATTAAGTAATCGCGGTGTTGTTCATTTTCACTAAACAGGGTGATCATTCGCTCCAGCAGTTGTTGAGTTTGCGGATTATGCTGGGCGTGCACTAACTTGGCTTGATATTGGAAAAAGTCATCCTGGGTAATTTGCTGCTTAAAATTAAGCGCATCAACTACTTGGCTTATTTTATCGGTACTGATTTCAATCGCTAAACAGGTTGTTGGCTGATTGAGAGATGCATTGGGAAAGTCGATTAGCACCCCTTGTTCTGGGGCAAGTACAAATGATTGGTTTGGTAAAAACTCTTCATGATAATCACTGTCGGCAACATGCATGATTTTTTTACCGCTGATCATGCCACAAAATAATAATTCAGTGGAATGTAACGCCACTTTTTGGGCATCTAAATAGGTGTCGTAAATACTTAATTCCGCATGTTCGCCCGCAAAACTGACTTTATTTTCAATAAGCACATCAATACGTTGTCGTTTTTTATCTAAACTTCTGTTACTAACTGATGTGTTCATTGTTGCCTCGCTGTCGTCCTAAATTCTGGACAAATAGTCAAAAAGTCTGGACTAGGAATCAAGTGTGTTTTCAGTAACTGAGCTAACTTCAATTGTTAGCGGTTCATTAAACAATAACCTACTGCATAATTTAGTCAATGCTAAATAAAACACAACAATTTGAAGAGAGAACACATTATGATTTATGCAAATCCAGGTAGTGAAGGCGCAAAAGTTAACTTTAAAGCGCAGTATGAGAATTATATTGGTGGCCAGTGGGTTGCCCCTGTAAAAGGAGAATACTTTGAAAACATTAGCCCAGTAAACGGTAAAGTGTTTTGTAAAGTACCTCGTTCATCAAAAGAAGATATCGAACTGGCACTTGATAAAGCCCACGATGCAAAAGCGGCATGGGGAATAACGTCGGTCACCGAGCGTAGCAATATCTTATTAAAAATTGCCGATCGTATTGAACAAAACCTAGAAATGCTGGCAGTGGCCGAAACCTGGGATAACGGTAAAGCAATTCGTGAAACACTTGCGGCAGATGTGCCTTTAGCGGCTGATCACTTTCGCTATTTCGCAGGTTGTGTGCGCGCGCAAGAAGGTTCAATCGGTGAGATAGACGAAACCACGGTGGCCTATCATTTTCATGAGCCACTAGGTGTAGTAGGGCAAATTATTCCTTGGAACTTTCCATTGTTGATGGCTGCATGGAAACTTGCACCAGCCCTTGCTGCGGGTAACTGTATTGTTTTAAAACCAGCTGAACAAACGCCAGCATCTATATTAGTGCTACTTGAAGTGATTGGTGACTTATTGCCTGCAGGTGTTCTAAATGTGGTAAACGGCTATGGTAAAGAAGCGGGCGAAGCGCTGGCAACCAGTACTCGAATTGCTAAGATTGCCTTTACTGGTTCAACGCCAGTGGGTTCACATATCTTAAAATGTGCTGCTGATAATATTATTCCTTCGACGGTAGAGCTAGGTGGTAAATCGCCAAATATCTTCTTCAACGATGTAATGGAAAAAGACGATGAATTTTTGAGTAAAGCGATTGAAGGAGCCGTACTTGCGTACTTTAACCAAGGTGAAGTGTGTACGTGTCCATCGCGTTTATTTATTCAAGAAGATATTTACGAGCAATTTATTGAGCGTGTTCTTGCTCGAACTTTACAAATTAAACGGGGTAACCCACTTGATACCGAAACCATGGTGGGTGCTCAAGCATCACAAGCTCAGTTTGATAAGATTCTAAGCTACATCGAAATTGGTAAAAAAGAAGGAGCCGAAGTCCTCGCTGGCGGCGAAGTGGAGCAACTGTCTGATGAGTTTAACGGCGGTTACTACATTCAACCTACACTATTAAAAGGCACTAACGACATGCGCGTGTTCCAAGAAGAGATTTTTGGGCCGGTAATTTCAATGTCGACTTTTAAAGATGAAGACGAAGCATTAGCCCTTGCTAATAGCTCAGAATTTGGTTTAGGTGCTGGTGTGTGGAGTCGAAACATGAACCGTGCTTATCACTTTGGTCGTAAGATTGAAGCGGGCCGTGTTTGGACCAACTGCTATCATATGTACCCAGCGCATGCTGCGTTTGGCGGCTATAAAAAGTCAGGTATAGGCCGCGAAACACATAAACTCGCCCTTGATCATTACCAACAAACTAAAAACCTATTAGTAAGTTACAGTGAGAATCCACTGGGCTTCTTTTAAAAGCAATTTCTTATTGTTGTCGAAACTACCCAAACGCCACGTCTAGTGGCGTTTTTATTTTATAGCGGGTATAAAAAAGCCCGGCGAACACACAAGCCAGGCTTTTCGACAACAATTTGGTTGAGTCACCGCAAGTGCAGTGACTCGGGATAAAAAAGCTTAGAGAACACACAAACTAAGCTTTTGACAACAATTTGGTTGAGTTACCGCGTGTGCAATGAACTCGGAATAAAAAAGCTTAGAGAACACACAAACTAAGCTTTTGACAACAATTTGGTTGAGTCACCGCGTGTGCAGTAACTCGGAATAAAAAAGCTTAGAGAACACACAAACTAAGCTTTTGACAACAATTTTGTTGAGTCACCGCAAGTGCAATGACTCGGAATAAAAAAGCTTAGAGAACACACAAGCTAAGCTTTTGACAACAATTTGGTTGAGTTACCGCGTGTGCAGTAACTCGGTATATAAAAAGCCCAGAGAACACACAAGCTAGACTTTTTGTGACAACAATTCGGTTAGCGCAAACACTCTCAATGGTGTGAAGCTGTTTAGCTTAAAAGCGCTGATGGGTTAACTTTAGAGTAATCCTTCTAAACCGACAAACGATTAAAATAAACCTGATAGATGAATTTTTTTAATCTATTAGCATGTGAAGTACTTTTTATTGCCACAACAATGCCTTAGTGATTAAATAGGGTGTTTTTTAAACATAATAACTACTTAAAATGGATTTTTATGAAACGCGTGACGCTTTACTCATCACTCACCTTTAAACTTGTCAAAAAACGCCAGTCAGTTTACTAGACCTGTTTATGTGATTGTGCCAGGACAATGTGCCTGTGCTTGTTCAAATGATAGCCGAGTTGTAATTAAGCAGTATCTTTAGCAAAGAGTTTGTTAGACCCCTGAGGGAGGGAATTGAAGTGTTGACCTTACGTGAAGAAGAGCAACACTTTTTAAATAAATGGTATTAACAAGCTAATTCAGTAACAGGCTCTTCTGCTAACCAGTTTAGGGCCGCTGTTTTTGACTTAAATACACTCATTACCATGCCAGCTCGTTTATACAAATTGCAGTAGGTATCGCTAAGCAAACTACCGCCTTCAAGCCCTTCTTTTATGACTAAGGCTGTTTTGGCCGGCGCAATACCTTTACGTCGAAGCTCAACAAAATACACCATTAGTTTTTCAAGCGCCCCGGGGGTTGCCATGCATGAGTTTTCAAACTCAACCAACTCAAACCATTGACCATAATCAGCGCTGAGTTTGTTGATGTAATCTTTTTGCATAAAAGAATGCGCGTCAATAATCTCTTCGTTGAAAGGCCCTGTGGCAGTAGTTAGTAGCGTACGTTCACGCTGATAAAATTCGACAAGACCATGGGGTTTAAAATCTTTGAATGGATAATGGTTGGTTGATACTTTTTTATGCATCCGTTCAATCCCTGAATATTTATTGAGCTATTGATGATAGCAGTGAAATAAATTAATTCAATCTTTAGGTTTAATTGATTGTTAAAATAATAACAAAAGTATTAGTTTGGATTACCAAGTAGAACCCGCC
Organism: Pseudoalteromonas sp. BZA4; assembly: GCF_040104395.1. Taxonomy (NCBI): domain Bacteria; kingdom Pseudomonadati; phylum Pseudomonadota; class Gammaproteobacteria; order Alteromonadales; family Pseudoalteromonadaceae; genus Pseudoalteromonas; species Pseudoalteromonas sp. BZA4. The sequence continues at coordinate 94,340 of NZ_JBECOT010000005.1, read as the reverse complement.
TGAATGTAAATTGCATTCTGTTCAGGGCCATGGGCTACATCTAAGCCAATGCTAATACCGTAATGTTCATCAATTAAATAGCGAAAGCCTGCACCTACAGTATCAATGGTTTCAGCTTTCGATAAGTCAGAAAAGTTATCGGCTGCCCAGCCCATACCAGTAAACACATTGAGCTTTATTTTGTGAGTGATTTTATAGCTCGCTTCTGCTTCGGTAACAAATACATCGAGACCTTGATAGCGAGTTGCAGACACACCGCGAAGGCTAATACTTGGCGGAATATAAACCGGTAAGCGTTTTTCACCACGGTTGTTAACTGAGTCATACTGCATGCGCAGTGCAAAGTTGAATTTATCGGTATAACGCCAGTAATTTAAGGCGGTAAGCTTTAAGCTCGTGTAATCAACCTTACTGCCAATTGCCTCATCATAATATAAATACTCAGCCTTATAGTTAAAGCCTCGCTCAGGGTTAAGGGGGTTATCTCGGCTATCGTATTCTATTAATGGACCAATACCTGACGTATTTACATCAAGTGAAAGGTGGTCCTTGATTATATTGTTTTCGAGTAGAAAATCTTCGATAGGGTTTTCGGCTAAGCTTATTTCTACTTTTCGATAAATCTGTTTAAAGCCGTAAAAGAAGTTACTGTCGTCATAGCGCAACTTAAGGTTTTGAAACACCGCTGGGCCTTCAATATTCAGTGATAATGGCGTGAGTAGCTTGATCTCGTCGAAGGTATAAAAATCAAGGTTTATACTCGCCCAGCCAACAATCCCTTGATAGCGAATGCGGTCTTCATCCCAAAAGGTAATGTGGCCAACAGCACCGCCTTTGGTGCCATTTTTAGTACCCATAAAGCCTACTAAACTAATGCTTTGTGGCAGGGTAGAGCCTTCTTTTTTCTTCTTTTTGGCTTTCTTTTCGTTGTCATGAAAAAAAAGGCCAACAACACCAAGCCCCGGCCCTACAGCTGGCTCTGTAATAAAAGTTGGAATAGGTAAAAATGAAATGGGCTCATCAACTTTTTGCTGTTGATTACTTAATTGCTGCTCTGCAGGTTTTATTGCATATTCATCGTAACTTGATGCAAAGCTTTGTGTGCTTAACAAACTTGCTGCAAGCATAGTTATTAATACAACTTTTTTCACTTAATCCCTTACCTTGTTGTTTCTTGTTATTTCAAATTTTAATTTATAGCTGATAATTAAATTCGAGACGATGATCGCCATCCATAAAGTCAACGTTTTCATTCCAATTTGCGAAATAGCGTAGATTCATACGCGGGTTAATTTGGTAACTTGCTGCAAATTCATGAGTCAAAATATGGCTTTGGTTTAGACCGTAGTAGTGGTCTTTATAGTTATCGCTACCGCCGATAGTTGTCAGCCAAAATGGATTGTAGTTAAGCCAAATTTTATCGTTAATGGTTATTTTTGCGTACATACCCACTAAACCATAGGCTCCCATAATGGAATAACCACTGTCACGACTACCATCATCTTCTAGTGTATTTTCACCGAGCGATGCACCCACACCAGCTAACGGGTAAAATGTAAAACGCCCCATAGGTTTTAGTGCTTTTATATAGCTATACGAAACATCCATGCTTTCGTCAGCAACAAGGTTGGCATTTAGGTTATAGTTGGCATCAATCTGTGTTGCACTCATAGTGCTTAAATCAACAGAGAAGTTTCGAAAGCGAAATGAGTCAATTGAATCCGTCGTTTTGCTATCGCTTTCCCAGCCTAGCGCATCGCCATATATGCCTTTTACTTCAATCACATTCATGCCGGCAGTTGTTGCTATGCCCGTATCGTATGCTTGGCCAACTTTGAAATTGAGCCCTTTATTTGTAGCGCCAACTCCTACTTGAGTATAAACGGCCAGAGGGTCTGACATGTCTTGTACTTCTTTTTGCTCAGCCGCATGGCTCGAGGCTGCAATCATAAGCGTTAGTAAAGAGGGGAATCGAAGAGAAGTCATGTGTTTTCCTTACACAAAAGTTTGAAAAATTAGTGTTTTTTTAGTTTATATAAGTTGAAATTAGGTGCTTTTAGCTTAATAAATTCTCGACTTCAGCCTCTAAAGAGGCATCAATTTATTCTTTTCTAAAATAAAAATAGCATAAAAATAGCATAAAAATAGTGACAAAGGCGAGAACAAAAATCGAACAAGCCTCAGCAAATACAACGAAGCTCTCAAAAAGCACTTTAGTAACAATTTATATCAATTTATCAACTGGTTAATGAAAATGTGTGATTTTTGTGGAAATTTGATTTAAATCGTTTTTGCCGCTTTTAGAGACTAGACTGGTTTGTTTTTTAATCTATACTGAATGCTGCTCATATAGAGCAAATGGTACTATTAATGAAAAGGGATGATTTATGAAAAAACTAATAGCGGCGGCTATTTGCGGCTTGGTTTCAACGGTAAGCCTAGCAGCAGATAAACCGAACGTATTAGCCATTATGGTTGATGACGTTGCGCCAATCTCACTCAGTGCATACTCGCACGGTATGACCTACCCAACCCCTAATATTGATCGCATTGCTAACGAAGGTGCATTGTTTACAGATCACTATGCACAACCAAGTTGTACAGCGGGTCGTGCTGCGTTTTTAATGGGGCAATTACCAATTCGAACAGGCCTAACAACGGTAGGCCAACCGGGTAACCCTCTCGGTATTAAAGAAGCCGATCCTACCTTAGCTGAATTTTTAAAAGATCGCGGTTATATGACTGCGCAATTTGGTAAAAACCACTTAGGTGATTTAGATGAGCACTTACCAACAAAGCATGGCTTTGATGAATTTTACGGTAACTTGTATCACCTCAATGTATCCGAAGAGCCTGAACAAGCGGATTACCCAAAAGATCCTGAGTTTGTGAAAAAGTTTGGTCCACGTGGTGTTATCGAATCTTACGCCAATGGCAAAATTATCGATACAGGCCCGCTTACTCGCAAACGTATGGAAACCTTTGACGAAGAAGTGTTAGAGCGCTCACTTAACTTTATGGAACGTGCAGTTAAGGCGAAAAAGCCATTCTTTATTTGGCATGCGTCTAGTCGTATGCACGTTTACACACACTTAAAACCAGAAAGCCGTAATTTAGCGACGGGTATTAGCTCTGAAGAAGACGTATTTGGTAGTGGCCTGATTGAACATGATGGCCATGTTGGCAAGCTGCTTGATAAACTTGATGAGCTAAAAATTGCCGATAACACAATTGTTATTTACACCAGTGATAATGGCCCTGAGCAATCAAGCTGGCCAGATGCAGGTACAACTGAATTCCGCGGTGAAAAAATGACAACCTGGGAAGGGGGCGTGCGTGTGCCTTTCTTAGTTCGTTGGCCAAACAAAATACCTAAAGGCCTAAAGCTAAATGGTATTTCTTCACATGAAGATGTTTTCCCAACTGTTGCTGCTGCACTAGGTGAAAAGAACTTACGTGAAAAGCTTAAAAAGTCAGACAAAGTGTATATTGATGGTGAAAACAACCTAGCTTACTGGACTGGCAAGGCGGATAAGTCTGCGCGTAACTTCTTCTTCTATTACTATGAGTCACAGCTTACAGCAGTGCGTTTTGGCCCATGGAAAATGCACTTTGCGACTAAACCAAATGGCTTATATTACGAAGACATGGTAACTCATAGCATGCCTAAGCTATTTAACTTACGTAAAGATCCATTAGAGCACTATGATGGAGTAACAGGTTTCCACCAAATCATGCGTAAGAGTTGGTTGCTACAGCCAATCATTGCTAAGTTAAACGAACATGTACAATCTTTTGTAGAGTTCCCACCACGTCAAGAGTCAGCGTCTCTTAACGTGAATGAAGCAATCGAAAAAGCAAAATCACTAAACTATGGTCATTAATTACTAATCATAAGTTAAGTTGAAAGGGCCTACTTGGCCCTTTTTTAATGCTTAATGATTAATACTATTCATCATTTCGAGCTGTTTCACAAACTGCTCAATTTGCTGGTTACCCGGTACCAAGCGGGCTAGGTTTCTGGCATAAAACAGCGCTTGGCTGTAGTTTTCTTCTGCCACATACCACTGCGCCAAACTGTAGCTGATATCTGGGTTATTCGGTGTTAGATTAAAAGCGCGCTCAAGGGCTGATATTGCAGCTGGCATATTGCCTAAATCTTGTAATAGCAGTGCGTAGGTAAACTGATAGTTTGCATTTTCTTGTGCAAACTGCGCGGCTTTTTGTAAGTGTGTAAGGGCGGTGTCTTTTTGTTTTGTGCGAATAAGGCTCATTGCAAGGGCATAATGAATATCGCCGCTTTCTGCGTTAACGTCTAAGCCTTGTTTCAAGATGGCTTGCGCTGCTTTTTCATCGCCCTGGTTGCGATATAAATCAGCTAAATTGACATAAGCAGGAGCAAAAATAGGCTCTACACTGATTGCTTGTAGGTAATGTGCTTTAGCTTGCGCTGGCTTTTGTAGTGTGAGTGCCAGATTACCTAAATTGGTATGGGAATAGCCACGCTCTGCTTGGTACTCTTGAATGCCTTTGTACTCACCAAGGGCTGAATTTAAACGTTTGCTGTCTTGCTCATTAAGACCCGCCGGAAAGGGCTGAGTTAACATACCTGCAAGTGCTCTTGCTGCTTCAGCTCTGATTGGTAAATGCTCATCATCTAAAAGCGGGTTTAATAAACGCCAGCGCTGATTGATATCAAATGGCATGGCCGCCTCAATGGCTGCTTGGCGTTTTAATGGTTCGCTGTCTTTTACTGAGCGAGCAATCGCAACGACAGCATTATTATCTGGGCTTGCGGCTAAACGGCTTAATGCTGAAGCGCGAATAATGTCAGGAAAGCCTTTATTTTGCACGATTTTGGTCAGCATGGTTGAGGCATTTGGTAAACGGTTATCGGCGGCATAAAACGCCTCAGAAAAATGCGCAGTGCCAAGGTGTTTTGAATGTGGATGCCAGTCTTTTATTTTGCCAACCGCCCACTGCGGCGTCTTATCTTCATGGCAGCTATTACAAGCATTTGGGGCATTGGTTTTTAATGTTAAGTCTGGGCGTGGTACCCGAAAGCTGTGGTCGCGCCTAGCATCAACTTGCATATAGGTGGTGGCAGGCATATGACAATCAACACATTGGCTACCTTCACTTGCCACTTTATGACCGTGATGTTTCGGCGTATCGAACACCTCTTGGCTATGACATTGCGTACATGTTTGATTACCCGGTAGCTTTAATTTACCCGAATGAGGGTTATGACAGTTACTACATGTTACTCCCGCGTTGAACATTTTACTTTGTAAAAATGAACCCCAAACATAGTCTTCGTCCCACACTTGACCATCAACATGATAAAGCTCAGGAGTGAGTAATGAGCCTTGAAAGCTTTGTAAAAAGCTATGTGGGTCTTTGCGGTCGTCAAGCTGTGAGCGGCGAGCATGGCAGGTTGCACACACTTGCACTTGGTCGCTTTTTACCAGAGGCTGCACGCTTTGCATACTGCCATCGGCTTTTTGGGTAAACAGCGGAGTTTGCTTTTTAATATTATGAGTAAAGCCCTTATCGGCAATACTGCTATCGCCATCAGCCCATTTTAAATGAGCTTGTGGATCGCCATGACACGCTTTACAGCTCACGTTAATGCTTGAATAACTCGAATCAAAGCTATTCGTTTTAAGGTCAAATTGCTTTTTGAAATCAGTTGAGTGGCAATCGGCACACATATGATTCCAGTTTTGGCCTTTTTGCGACCAATGAAATAGGTCGTGTTTTTTCTGCTCAGGGTGCAGTACGAACCAGCGCTGACCGCCGTCTGTTTTACTGCGCGAGTCCCATGCAAATGGAAACAGCTGAATGTGACCTTGGCCCATATCAAACATGTATTGCTGCAATGGCTCATAGCCAAATGTGTATAAAACCGGGTAATCAGTCAGCTTGCCATCAAGGTTTGGCATGCTTATAAAAAGTTGTTGGTCTTGTTGATAAAAGCGCGCTTGCTGGCCTTGGTAGTCAAGGGTTTGTTCGTTGAAATTACCAAGCACCGTAGTGGGAGTAGCTTTTTCCATAGCATGAAAATGATGGGATGTTTGCCAATCTTCAACTTGGCTTTGATGACAGTTAATACACTGGGGTTCTGCAAACGCATTAAATGCGAAAAAGCTGCATAACAGCCAAGCCAATCTTATCACTGAATAAATCCTTTTTATTTTTACCACATGCACTTAGAGTTATATCAGTTTGTTGCTGATAAGCAAAGTCGGCTTATTAAAACGAGGGTATAAAAAAGCCCGAGAAACTCGGGCTTAGTAAGTTATAAACTTTTCTTCGGTGGCAGCGCGACGTTAGCAAAGATAAGCCCCGCCACTAATGACATGAAAATTAAAAAGGTTTGTTGGCCAATATGGTCTGCATAAACGAAATCTTGGCCTTCAATAAGTGAGTTCAAGCCAATATAGGTTTTACTACCAGGTACCAATACGATTAGTCCTTGCATAGCTACAATAGAGGCTGGAGCATTGACAACGCGGTTGAATAAGTTGCTAAAAACGCCCACGGCTAATGCGCCTACAAATGTGCCTAATGTGTAGTCTAGGTACATGGCTGAACCAATACTTGTACCATACGCTATAAAGCCAGATGCAATAGACCAAACAGCATGTTTTAGCTTGGTTCTAAAAATCACGATTAGGCTGCTACATAGCATGAAAATAGCAAGCCAAGCTGTCCATTTGGGTAAAGGCTCAGGTTGCACAAAGTCACTTTGACCAAAAATAGCAAAACCAATACCAATACCAATAAATGCGCCAAAATACAGTTTAAACAGAAGCATGAATGAGTCCATCACCCGAGCCGTACCAGATACTAAATGTCTTGCCGCTAACTCTGCCAAACCTAGGGCTAACGCTAAGCCGGGTATAAACACAATGATGGCAGAAAGTACCACTAGCCGTATGTTGATTTGGGCATCAATATAGACACTAATAGCACAGGCTATAATCGCCGATACAATGGCTACTAATGGTTCAAGCATATGGGCAACACGTTTAGAGCGTGTTGACCAAAGTACAAATAAATACACCACTAAGGTAATAAGTGCTGACCAAAATACATCATTCCAGCTAGTACCCATCAACATGGCAAATGCACCACCTGAGGTTGCAAACGCAACGCCAGTCATAAATTTATTATATGGGTTTGGCATGGTGTAAATAATATCGAGCTGTTTATCGACCTCTTGTAGCGTCAGCTCGCCATTAAGCATTTTGTTTACTAAGTCATCGGTATCTGCCAGCGAGCCTAAGTCATGATCGCCCGGATCAACACGCGCAACATGGGTGTACTCTTCTTCGTGCCCATCTGTCCAAATAACAAATGTCACTGATGTTGGCGACATAACAAAAGATGATTTCAAACCGAGGTAAGTCGCAACTTCCATTAAGTGTGCTTCTAGTCGGTATGCAGGTGTACCGTATTTATGAAGCATTTTGCCAAGCTTCACGATAAATTTTCGTTTTTCAGTAAACGTTGCGGTTTTCAAAGGCGTTTTGAACCAAAGGTTAAATTGTTCAGTTAAGGATAGACCAAAATTCAATAAGATATAGTCCAATAGCTAGACTATATCGCTTAAATTGACCAGCGCGATTTTAGCGACAAAAGCCGCTATGTCTAGTGTTATTTACGGCAAAATTACTTATTTTTTGCTTCAATCCACTGCGCCATGTATTGGGTCGAACGCATGGTGTGATGTTTGAGCATTTGGCCGGTAAAATTTTGCTGTCTATGCTGCGCTAATGACTCACTAATGGCGGTGATTTTAGCGATTAATTGCGACTGAAGTTTTGATTTATCATAATATTTTTGCAATAACTGCTGGCCATTTTGCTGTGCCTGAGTAAATAACGCTTCATCTTGATAAAGTGCCACTGCTGCATCTGCAAATTGCTGTGCATCTTCACAGATTGCGCCTGACCAAGGCTCATTTTGATGCATGCCTTCACTACCAATAGGAGTTGTTACGCTCGGCGTTTGCATGATCATCGCTTCGAGTAACTTACCCTTAATACCAGCTCCAAAACGCAGTGGCGATAAACATACTCGGGCATCTTCCATCACTTGATAAGCATCATCAGCCCAGCCTTTGATTAAAAAGCCGGTTTTTGGATTGTTCAGCGCTGTTGCCTTTGGTGGCGGGTAAGAGCCATAAATGTGGAGTTCGGCATCGGGTAATTGTTTGCGGATCAGCGGCCAAATCTGTTGTAAGTATAACACTGCATCCCAGTTTGGCGCATGACGAAAATTACCAATGGTCATAAAGTGTTTGCGCTCTGCAAATGTTTTGGTGCTGGTGGGGATATGCTGCAAATCGACCAAAAATGGTAGGTGGTGAAGTAGGGCGTTATCTACTTTGAAAACGTCATTGAGTAGCTGCATCTCGTAATGCGAGATAATTAAGCTGATGTCTGAGCGTAAAATAGCGGCGATTTCTCGCTTGGCAATATCACTGTGTAAATCGCTATGGCTGAATGCTCGACCTGCTTTATGAGCGTCGTGACGGGCATTTCTTAGACACTGTAAATCTTCGGTATCAAGAATCTTAAGTGCGTTAGGGCAGTATTTGTCGACTCGCCAACCAAACTGTTCTTCCATCATAAAGCGGTCAAACATCACAATATCAGGGTTATACGCTTGTACGTACTCATCAAAGCTAGAGCAGTTTAATGCAATTACTTGTGTGGTAATGCCATCTTCGCTGAGATCCACCATGTGTTCGGTTTTTTGCGCTGGGCTTGCAAATTCGACTTGCCAGTTTTCTGCACGAAAGGCGCGCAGGAGTGACATCATGTGGGTGCCGGCTGCCGACGAATTAGGCTCAGGCCATACATAGCCGATCACTAACACTTTTTTCATTGACTTGAATCTCGTATTTTTAAGTTAACATCCACCAAGGTGCGAACTGGCGGTGTTGATTTATCTAATAGTTCTTTTAGCACCTGACAGGTGCGTTTACCGATTTCATCGGCATTAATGGCGATGGTTGAAAGAGAAGGTAGCATTAAGCGGGAATCTTCTAGGTCATCAAAGCCAATAACTTTAATGTCTTTACCCGGCTCTAGGCCATGTTGGCGCATAGCTTCAATCGCGCCATAAGCAATCACATCATTAAAACAGACAATGGCTCTGGTATTTGGCGCTTGTTTTATAAGGGTATTAAAGGCTTCTCGGCCACCTTGGCGGTTTGTCGGTGCTTGAATAACCGGTTTTTCGTCAGTGATATTAAACTGCTCAAGCGCAGCTAAAAAACCACTTAAACGTTCATGGTAATCAGATATTTCTGCAGTGCCGCCTAAAAAGGCTACCTCTTCTATGCCTTGCGATAAAATATGGCTGGTCGAAATATGTGTGCCTTTTTTGTTATCAGGCAAAATACACGGCGCTGCTGAAAAAGGAATTTCACGCATGATATTAATAACCGGAAAACCACTATTTATTAAATCATCTTGCCACTGTTGCTCAGTCCCCGGTGCCGGACACATAATAAACGCCGATACGTTGTATTCTTTTAGGGTTTTCACCACTTGAGTTTGCCTTTCGACACACTCCGCAATATTCACCAGCATTGGCAGCATGCCAAGCTCAAAGATGTGTTTTTCGAGACCAACAGCAAGCTGAGCTGAATACGGGTTGGTTAAGTCATTTATAACCAACGCGACTAGGTTTGAGCGCTTGCTGCGTAGTGCAGCAGCATCGCGGTTATACACATAGCCAAGCTTATCAATGGCAGCCAGTACTTTTTCTTTACTTTTTTTACTGACCTTATCACTGTTGGTAAGGACCAAAGACACGGTTGATTTTGAAACTTGTGCTTGTTCAGCAACATCCCAAATTGTGACTTTGCCTGTCGATTTTTTCATTTTTATTAGCAAAAAGTGGCGAATAGAGTGCTTTTATTTTAGCGTAATTTAGCTGTTTAAGTCACTGATTGGCTGCCAAAAGGGTCGAAACTCTTTATGAAATGCTGCAAACATGTTCTACTTGTTTACAGAATCGAAAATAAAAACGAAAAAGGAACGAACATGAAAGCATTTAAACTGCTTTTTGCGCTAGTTATTGGCGCAGCTGTTTGCACACCCAGTTTTGCTAATCAAGGTTATCAAACTCCATCGCCTGCACTGGCTGCTGTGGTTGACGCTAAGCTTGCACCGAGTAGTTATTTATCGAATGATGGCCAGTGGCTGGCGTTATTTGATAGAAAACGCATCGATACGTTACAAGACTTAGCCAAAGAAGAGTTGAAACTTGCGGGTATTAAGCTTAATCCTGCTAATTTTTCGCGCTCACGAGTGCGTAATAAGTTTACATCGTTAGTGCTTAAGCATGTTGAAACCGGTTCTGAAATTGTTGTATCTGGTTTGCCAAATGGCATTTTACGCTCACCAAGTTGGTCAAGCGATAGTCAATACTTGGCGTTTGTGGTTGAGCAAGCATCGAGTGCTAACTTATGGGTTTATAATGTAAGTACTAAGCAAGCCCGCCAGTTAAGTGATACACCACTTAATTCAGTGCTAACGCGCACGCCTTATACTTGGTTGCCAGATAGCAGCGCCATTGTAGCTAATGCAGCGGTTAATATTGGTAAAGCACGTATCAGCAACGACAGCTCGCAGATTGTACCAGTTATTCAGCAAAGTAGTGGTGAAAAAGCGCCTGCGCGTACTTATCAAAACTTGTTAACTAGCCCATATGATGAAGCACAATTTAAGTTTTTTGCGCAAAGCCAGCTGACTTATATTCCGCTTAGTGGTCAGGGCCAACCAATTGGTCAACCGGGCTTAATTAAATCGTTTTCGGTCTCACCTGATTCAACCAATATTTTGGTTGGCATGATTGATGAGCCTTTTTCTTATCAAGTGCCTTACAGCCGATTTGCTGCGACTTGGCAAATTTGGGGTATGCGTGGCTATACGCTTGCAGAGCTTGCGAAGCAGCCTTTAGCAGATAACATTCCACAAGGTTATGACAGTGTGCGTACTGGTCGCCGCGAATTTCAATGGCGAGCAGATCAAGGCGCTGAAGTCATTTGGGCAGAAGCACAAGACGGCGGTGATATGAAAACCGACGTGCCTCATCACGATTACCTTTATAGTCTAAGAGCACCATTTAAACGTGATGCTAAGTTATTTGCTAAAGTTGAACGCCGTTTTGATTCAATTACTTGGGGCAACGGTAATGTTGCTCTGTTATCTGAATGGCGCTTTAGCGACCGACAAGTTCGCACATTTGTTATTCAACCACGTAATGCAGATAAAAATCGCGTGTTATTTTCTGAGCGCAGCTATAACGATGCCTACAAAAACCCAGGTTACCCAATTTATGAAAAAAATGATTTGGGCGCTGATGTATTAAAAGTCGTTGGCGGACGCTATCTTTTCTTACGCGGTAATGGTGCATCTGAAAAGGGCAATATTCCGTTTTTAGACCGTTATGATGTAAAAACCAATACCACAACACGCATTTGGCAATCAGAAGCGCCATATTATGAGCGTGTGCGTGCCATGCTTGATGATGAAGGCGAGCGTTTAATTACGATTCGAGAATCTAAAACTGAGCAACCTAACTTCTTTATTCGCGACCTAGACGATAAAACCCTGACTCAACTTACGACTTTTGAGCACCCTTATCCAGAATTTAAAGGAGTAACTAAAGAGCTAATTCGATACAAGCGTGATGATGGTGTTGAGCTTAGTGGTACGCTTTATTTACCGCCGGGTTATGATTCAACTCAAGGCCCGTTACCGGTTCTAATGTGGGCTTACCCGCTTGAATATAAAGATAAAGCCGTTGCGTCACAAATGCGTGAGTCGCCGTATGAATTTACCTACATCGGTTATTGGGGGCCAATGCCTTACCTTGCAAAAGGTATTGCTGTGTTTGACGACCCGAAAATGCCAATTGTGGGTGTTGATGGTAAAGAGCCAAACGACTTATTCCGTAAGCAGCTGGTGGCAAGTGCTAAGGCTGCGGTAGATGTACTTGTTGAAAAAGGTGTGGCAGATAAAGATAACATTGCCATTGCAGGCCACTCTTATGGTGCCTTTATGGTGGCGAATTTATTAGCGCACAGCGATTTATTTAAAACCGGTATTGCCCGCAGTGGTGCTTACAACCGCACCCTAACGCCATTTGGTTTCCAAGGTGAAGAGCGTGATTTTTGGCAAGCGCAAGATGTGTATGCGGCTATGTCACCGTTTTTCCACGCTGAGAAAATCAATGAGCCTATGCTGATGATCCACGGTCAAGAAGATCCAAACTCGGGTACCTTCCCAATGCAAAGTGAGCGTATGTATGCTGCATTAAAAGGCCTAGGTAAAGAAGCCCGCTTAGTAATGTTACCTTATGAGGCGCATGGCTATCGTGCCCGTAAGAGCTTGCTGCATGTGCTTTGGGAGCAAGAGCAGTGGTTAGATAAATACTTATTAAGTGATGAAAAACCCGCAGAGCCAGTTGCCGCTGAAGGTGTTACTCAGTAATTAGTAAAATATTAAAAATCCCCGCCTTATAGCGGGGATTTTTGTATTGCCTACTTGCATATTCTTATCCGCAGATAAGCGGTAAGCAAATAAGAGGAAATGTTGTTCATGTTTATAATTCCAGATACCGACAAGAAAATTCGAGCAAAGATATCTAGCTATAAATACTAAAACTACGTTAATCACGTACAGGTTTGCTATCTGTACGTTGTTTGCGTATACTTTGCCAATGAAAAGTGTATTTGTTGAATCAACTATATTTGAAAAGTACCGTAACGAGTATCTCAGCGATGAAGAGTTTAGGGTTTTCCAAGCTGAATTAATGTCTAACCCTAAACAGGGTGATGTTATTCAAGGTACAGGTGGTTTACGTAAGGTGCGAGTTGCTGGCAAAGGTAAGGGCAAACGCGGTGGCTTTCGTGTTGTTTATTATTTTCTTGATGACAAACATCGTTTCTACTTGTTGACCATTTATGGTAAGAGTGAAATGTCTGATTTAACAGCAGATCAAAAGAAACATTTAAAGGCTTTTATGGAGATTTGGCGTAATGAGCAGTCGTGATTTATTTGCAGAGTTAAGTTCTGCACTTGTTGAGGCTAAAGAGCACTCAGAGGGCAAGTTAACTCTTAAAACGCATCAAATTAACGACATAAGTGAGTTAGACATCTCACCTGATGAAATTGTAAGTATTCGTGAGCAATTTAATATGTCTCGGGGGGTCTTTGCTCGTTTGCTGCACACATCATCTCGCACCTTAGAAAATTGGGAGCAGGGGCGAAGTGCACCAAATGGGCAAGCAGTAACTCTTCTAAAGCTGGTTCAGCGTCATCCAGAAACTCTTTCGCACATAGCTGAGCTATAATTTCAAAGTAATGCTCGATAAAGACATGTGATTTTGACCTATTTTTTCTATCTAGATTCTAATACAAGTTTACACTTTAACATTTATTTTCCTGCTTAGGGCTAGGGCTAGGGTTAGCATGCAGATATTAACGAAATGCTGACTTCTATCATCACAATATACTCTCAAAGGGAGTCAGAAAAGTAAGTTAATTCATTGCTTTAGGTGGGGTTTTGATTGTTTGCTTGCGCCTAAATATGATTTTTAAAATAGCTCTGGCATTTTGAAAGTAAATTCAAGTATTACATTAAAGGAATAATGAAATGTTTATAATTCAACTAACGTTTTCTGATAATAAATCTCAAGCTAAAGATTTCATGGAAGGCCATAAAAAGTGGCTTCAGACAGGCTTTGATAAAGGTATTTTTGTATTATCTGGAAGCTTGCAGCCTAACGCAGGCGGCGGCATTATTGCAGTCGATGTTTCAAAACAGGAGATCGAAGAAATTGTCGCTGAAGATCCTTTTGTAATCGAAAATGTAGTTAAATCTGAAATCATTGAGTTAACGCCATCTAAAGCTGATGAACGCTTATCATTTTTGCTTGATAATCGGTTTTAATTGCTCGCTTAACCAATCAATAAACACTCGGGTGCGCCTTGGTAAATGACGTCGATTTGGGTAGACGATATTCATAGGCATGGGCGGCAAATTATAGTCAGGTAAAACTTGGATAAGTTCACCGCAGCTAAGCTCGTCAAGAACTCCATGACGTGGCACCTGAATAAGACCAAGCCCTGCTAAACACGCTGCTTTGTAGGCATCCGTATTGTTAACTGTGAGCTGTGATTTCATGGTCAGGGTTTGCCAATCGCCTTGTGTATCTCGGTATTCAAAGCCGGGGTCAAGTTGGCCGAGTGTTTGACTATAGCGAACAATGTAGTGCTCGGCTAAATCGCTAAGCTTTGTGATGTTGCCATAGTTTTTAATATAACCTGGGCTTACACAGTTAATCATCGGGCAGTGGCCAATTCTTTTCGCAATCAGCGATGAGTCTTCTAAATGACCGACTCGCACTACACAATCAAAGCCTTCTTCAATGAGGTTAACTCGTCTGTCAGAACTGCTCAGTTCAATCTCTAATTGTGGGTGTGCAGATAAAAAGCTGTCTAGATTCGGCAGCACTAAACGTCTGCTAATTGGCTGTGGCATATCTACTCTAAGACGCCCTGATAACGCTTCGTCTTTTTTATGAAATAGGGTTTGTAGTTCGTCTATATCAGCAAGCATATCTTTGCAGCGCTGATAAAAAACTGTGCCTTCGTTGGTCAGCGTGACTCGCCTTGTTGTGCGGTTTAGAAGCCGAGCACCTAACGTATCTTCGAGTTGTTTGACCAACTGCGAGACAGATGATTTAGGCATGCTCAGTGCAAGTGCTGCAGCCGAAAAGCTTTTTAGCTCTGCAACCTGAACAAAGGTTTTCATGGCATTCAGTTCATTCATGATTGTTTGTTATTTACGAACAGTTAATTCAATTTTACATGGTTTATCTGGTTTTGCAGTGTAAATATACTGGTTGCTCAAAATAACTCCAAAGCAAAGGTAAACATGATGAGCAACAAAATTGCAGTGATCACAGGTGGTAATCGCGGTTTAGGTAAAAATACAGTTTTAAGTTTGGCACGTAAGAACATTGATTGCGTATTTACTTACAGAAGCCATAAAGATGAAGCACAGCAGGTCGTAGAAGAAGTAGCTGCACTGGGGGCAAAAGCCGTCGCCATTCAACTTGATGTGAGCGATATATTAGGTTTTGCTGAATTCAAACAAACACTTGAAAGTACCTTAGCAACACAATGGCAAACCTCTCGATTTGATTATTTAATTAATAAC
Source organism: Pseudoalteromonas sp. BZA4 (assembly GCF_040104395.1). Lineage (NCBI taxonomy): Bacteria > Pseudomonadati > Pseudomonadota > Gammaproteobacteria > Alteromonadales > Pseudoalteromonadaceae > Pseudoalteromonas > Pseudoalteromonas sp. BZA4. Next base: position 79,088 of record NZ_JBECOT010000005.1, on the reverse strand, counting down.
GCAGGCCATGGTAGTGACAGTGCATTTGCTGATACCAGCGAAGCTATGTTTGATAATTTGATGAATGTACATGTAAAAGGTGTGTTTTTCTTAACGCAAACATTGCATGAGATGATCAATGATGGCGGGCGTATTATTAACTTATCTTCTGGGCTGACACGCTTTGCATTACCAGGAAAAGCGGCCTACGCCACCATGAAAGGGGCCGTTGAGGTATTGACCAAATACATGGCAAAAGAACTTGCTGGTCGCAATATTGCCGTGAATGTCGTCGCACCTGGTGCAATTGCCACTGATTTTGGTGGCGGTGCTGTCCGTGATAATGAGCATGTTGCTCAATTAGTCAGTTCATTTACAGCTATGGGGCGCGTTGGCCAAGCTGATGATATTGGCCCTATGATTGCGCAATTACTCGGTGATGAAAACCGTTGGGTAACCGGACAACGCATTGAAGCATCGGGCGGTATGTTTTTATAAGCCTGTTAGCAATCGCGTGTTTGTTTGCTTATTTAAGTGAATGTGATTTAATCGCTTTCTCTTTTTAAGCAATAAACATGTGATTGCATTTATGCTCGATTTAGCAGTACTCGCGGTTTTTATTCCGACCTTTTTCTTTGTTTCTATTACACCTGGTATGTGTATGACGCTCGCCATGACGTTAGGGATGAGTGTGGGCGTTAGACGTACGCTGTGGATGATGGTCGGCGAGGTGTTAGGCGTTGCCACGGTAGCCATTGCTGCGGTGATTGGGGTTGCTAGTATTATGCTTAATTACCCTGAGTTATTTGCCTTTTTAAAATACTTAGGTGGTGCGTACTTAATTTACCTAGGGGTTAATATGTGGCGCGCTAAAACCAGCTTTAAACCTAATGATGATACACAGCAGCAAATTGGTCGTGGGCAATTGTTTTCGCAGGGGTATATTACTGCCATTGCAAACCCAAAAGGGTGGGCATTTATGATTTCTTTACTCCCTCCGTTTATTAATGTTGATTTAGCGGTTGCTCCTCAGCTTGCGGTATTAGTGAGCATTATTATGCTGAGCGAATTTATCTGTATGTTGATTTACGCAACAGGCGGTAAAAGCTTAAGGCTGTTTTTGGATAAAGGCGATAATGTGAAGTGGTTAAATCGTATTGCTGGCGCGCTAATGATGTGCGTGGGCGTTTGGCTGGCGCTAGGTTAATACTAATTTGGATAATACCCATCCGAATACGGCAAATGGGTATTATCCTTGTAGCGTCTTAATCAACTAATTCAACTTGCTTAGAAACATGGTTAAAACACAGTTTTAATGTATCAATGGCAGTTTTTGTTTTTGCCGCTAAGCTGTCTCTGGCTGGTGTTACGGCATAAACAGTGTAATTTGGCATTGCCCACTCAGGTGCGATTTCAACCAGCTCTTTTGATTTTAGTAAATGCCTGACTTCTGGCTCTGGTAATACGCCATAGCCAACACCATCACACACTAATTTAATTAAACTTTGCATATTATTTACGGTGATCTTTGCTTTCGGTAACGGCTTGCTTGCCAGCGTTGACGGGTTAAACGCATTACTGTCGGCGTTGCTGTGGGCGATACGGGCAAAGTTGCCAAGGTCTTCCCAATTGGCTTTATCGAGTTTGCTAATTGCATGGTCTTTATGAGCACATAGCTTTAACGGCCAAGTTGCTAATTTACGAGCAACGAGGTTTGAGTCAGTTAATGGGCCAATCGCAATCGCTAGGTCAGCGCCGCATTTGATCATATCAATTGGCTCATCAGTCAAAATTAACTGAATACGTAAATCATCAAACTCGTTAATTAAGCGATCTAATGGCTCGCTTAATAGGCCGCCGCCAAACCCCACAGGCGCAACTAATTTGAGCTCGCCACTGGGTTTATTTTGTAATTGTTGCAATTGCGTACTGGCCTGATCAGCCAGTGCCAGTATTTTTAAACAGCTTTGATAATACAGGTGGCCCGCTTCGGTTAAAGTCAGTTCGCGCGGGCTGCGGTTAAATAGGCTCAATCCGATTTCTTGTTCTAATTGCTTAATGTGTTGACTGACAGCCGATGTGGTCATCGATAACTCTGCAGCTGCACTGCTCATGTTGCCTGTTTCAACAGTACGAGAAAATACACGCAATGTTTTTATCAGCTTGGAATTCATGGTTCAGGCCTTCTTAATTCAGTTTTAAGAAATCGTAAATTGTGAAAATCGGGACTTCTCATTAGTATGCAAACGCTAATTATTATCATTTATAAACAAAAAGTCACGGAGTATTATTATGACGAGGGTTGTTTCTTCTGTTTTACCACTCACCGCTGCTGTGTTAGCAGGTCTTTCCCATTTTGCATACGCTGATGACAAAAAACAAGACATGGAAGTAATAGTTGTATCGGCTTCCGGTTACGAGCAAATGCTTAAAGAGGCACCAGCCAGTATCAGTGTTATTGACCGTGAGCAGCTTGAAAAACGTTTTTATCGAGATCTAACCGATGCAATGACCGACGTTCCCGGTGTAGTTGTCACAGGTGGTGGCGACAGAAAAGATATCAGTCTTCGAGGGATGGCAAGTCAATATACTTTGATTTTAATTGACGGCCAGCGCCAAACCTCACGCGAAACTCGTCCAAACAGTGATGGCCCAGGTGTAGAAGGGGCATGGACTCCACCTATTTCAGCAATTGAGCGTATTGAAGTTATTCGCGGCCCTATGTCTTCACTATATGGCTCAGATGCAATCGGTGGTGTTATCAATATTATTACCCGTAAAACACCAGAAAAATGGTACGGCGAACTGCGTTTAGATAGCACGATTCAAGAATCAAGTGAATCGGGTAATATCAACCAAGGCAGCTTCTTCACTGCAGGTGGTTTAATTCCTGAGTTATTAGGTATGCAGTTATCTGGTCAGTTTTCAAAGCGTGACGAAGACGATTTTGAAGCCGGTTTTCGTGGTAAAGAGCAAAGTAATATCAAAGCAAAGTTTATCTTAACGCCCTCTGATAGCCATGAAATTATGCTTGAAGTAGGTTCTGCAAAACAAAAACTCGACGAAACATTAGGTAAAACAGTTGCTCCTTTAGCTGAAGGTGAAAGCTGTGGTCGACGTGGTTGCCCAGAGTCATCAACCACAGAGTACGACCAAGAAAGCTACTCACTAAGCCATAATGGTTTTTATGATTTTGGCTCATCACGCAGTTACTTAAAGTACGATAAATTCGATAATACCTCTCGCGAAATGTACGTCGAAAATACCGATGCGCAAACAAGCTGGACTTTACCATTTACCAATCATAATGCTGCATTTGGTGCGTCATATTTAAAAGAAGAGCTAGACGATTACACCAGTAACCGCATTAGTGACCTAACGCATGTTGAGAACGAGCAGTGGTCAGTATTTGCCGAAGATGAGTGGGCTGCAACCAAGCAATTTAAACTCACTACCGGTCTTCGTTATGACCATGATGGTAATTTTTCAGGCCATTTCAGCCCGCGTTTGTATGGCGTGTATACAGCAACTAAGTCGTTGACGGTGAAAGGCGGCATCTCAACAGGCTTTAGAGCACCGAATATTCGTCAATCTACCGCAGCTTGGGGGCAAGTGAGCCGAGGTGGTAATATTTACGGTAACCCAGATTTAAGCCCAGAAAAATCAGTAAACTACGAAATGGGTATCTACTATGATGCCAGCCGTGATTTATCGCTTTCAAGCACCGTATTTTACAACGAGTTTGAAGATAAAATTACCCGTATTTCGTGCCCACTCACTCAGTGTACTGATGGACCAAACCAGTTTGGTTCAATGCCAACGACCTATGTCAATGTGGATGAAGCCGTTACGCAAGGCTTTGAGTTATCAGTATCTTACGACATTACCAGTGAGCTTGATGTAAGTGCCAACTACACCTACACCGACTCTGAGCAAAAAACCGGTGAATACAAAGGCAGCCCACTTAACCAATTACCGAAGCATATTTTACAAACATCAGTTAATTGGCGCCCGGTTGATAAGCTAGGTACCTGGCTGCGTGTTCATTACCGCGGCGAAGAAAGCCAGCCGACAACAGGCCCGTCGCAAGATAGCTTAATTGCGCCAGATTACACCTTGGCTGATATTGGTGGTAACTATGATTTAAGCCGCAGCATTAAGTTAGGATTTGGTGTTTATAATCTGTTTGATAAAGAAATCACTGAAGATGAATACGGATATGTTGAAGATGGTCGCCGTTATTGGGTTTCTCTAGGCTTTAACTTTTAAATAATTATCAAGTTATTCGTATTTGCAGGTTTAACCACTAAGTTAATTGGTGGTTAAACCTTATTTTAGTAAAACTTAGGTTGTTATCTCAACGATAGCGCCGTAGTGCTGAATGACTTGCCCTGCAATATAATTTCCTTGTTTTGCGCATTTTTCGATAGCTTGATCCTGCAGCCAAGCCGATAAAAAACCAGCATTAAATGCATCTCCTGCCGCTGTTGTATCAATGACTTTGTTAATTTTATTGGTAGGATAATGCGTTGCATTTTGTTGCTCTAAAGTACTGTATTGGCACCCATTTCCACCATCTTTAATTACAAGTTCTTTAACGCCTAATTGATGAAGCCACTCTCTACAAGCTGAAATATCTTTGCAACTCCAAATCAGTGCTTCATCATCAAACGTTACCAAAGCCAGGTCGGCTAATTGCGCCATCCGCTTATTAATATCCTGACAGTATTGCATCGAATGCCATAACGAAGGCCTGTGATTGCTATCATAAGTTATTTTTACACCTGCGCGCTTTAAGTTTGTCAGCTCGTTAAGTAATGTATAGCAATCATCTGGGGGCAAAATTGCCAAACTAATGCCTGATAAATAAACAGCATCAAACTCAGTTAATTTATTGATGATATTATAAAATTTGGGCTGCTGAACAAGGTGCTTTGCTGCAGAATTATTGCGCCAATATTGAAAAGAACGCTCGCCATGTTGGTCTGTTTGAATCATATAAAGGCCAGCGTGTCTTTGCTTATCTTTGAGAACAAAGTCGCAATTTATTTGATAATCCTGCCAACGAGCGATCATAGCTTGGCTTAATGCATCTTCACCCATGGCAGTTACATAACAGACATCGACTTTTTCGCCTGCTAATTTCTTTAGGTAAATTGCGGTATTCATGGTGTCACCACCAAAGTTTTGTTGCATGGTTGCGAACAGCTCGCCAGACAATTCCACCATACATTCTCCAATAATGGCGACTTTTTTAGCCTGCATTACAGAGTGACTCCTTTTTTCCAAATGGCGACTTCACGAATATCATTAACTTCGTTACATGTTGGCTTACCGTTTACTATCTCAACTAATAAATCGACAAATTCCTGATGCACTTCAGGCATGCTTTTACCGCTGACTAGCACACCGGCATCAAAGTCTATCCAGCGCGTTTTTTTATTTGCCAGCTCTGAGTTAGTAGCAATTTTTAAAGTCGGCACAAAGCCCCCATAAGGCGTACCTCGACCGGTTGTGAATAACACAATATGACAGCCTGCAGCGGCAAGTGCGCTGGTGGCAATGGGATCATTACCTGGTGCATTGAGTAAATTTAAACCAGCGACACTTAAGCGTTCACCATACTCAAGCACAGCCTGCACTTTGCTTGTGCCAGCCTTTTGTGTACAACCCAACGACTTATCTTCTAATGTACTAATTCCGCCTTTTTTATTGCCTGGAGAAGGGTTTTCGTAAATAGGCTGATTATGTGCTTTGTAATAACCTTTAAAGTTATTAACCATGCTGACAAGTTGATTAAAGGTTTCTTCATCTTTACAGCGAGACATGAGTAATGTCTCTGCACCAAACATTTCGGGGACTTCCGTCAGGACTGTCGTGCCTCCTTGAGCGATTAAGTAATCAGAGAAGTAGCCAAGCATAGGGTTGGCTGTGATCCCAGATAGGCCATCACTTCCTCCACACTCAAGGCCAAATTTTACTTCACTGAGCTTGCCGGTTTCTCGCTTATCGTGTTTAACGACGCTGTAGATTTCTTCTAGTAGAGCTACGCCATCTTCAACTTCATCATCAGAGTGCTGTGAAATTAAAAACTTAATTCGTGATTCGTCTATATCACCTAAACCCGCTTTAAAAGCTGCTAATTGGTTATTTTCGCAACCTAGACCAACGATTAACGCGCCACCGGCATTAGGGTGTAAGGCCATATCTTGCAATAAAACTTTTGTGGTTTCTAAATCATCGCCTAACTGAGAGCAGCCAAATTGATGTGGAAATATGTGTACGCCATCAATTTCAAGATCAGCATGGTTACGTAAAAACTCATCTTTCATTTGTTTGATCATGCCATTCACGCAGCCAACGGTTGGGATCAACCATATCTCGTTGCGAATACCAATCTCACCATTGGCACGACGATAAATATTAACCTCAGGTGATGGCTCCTCAGGGGCTTGTGTAACGAACTCTGGCTGATATTGGTATGTTAATTCATCATGCAATGTTGTTTTGATGCAATGTGTGTGTACCCATGCGCCAGGATTAATATCTTCAAGTGCAAAACCAATTGGGGCGCCATATTTAATGACTCGCTCACCCTTAGCAATCGGCTTAAGCGCAACTTTATGACCCTTATCTATGTCTTCTAACGTTTTAAAAGAAAAGCCTTCAAATTCGATTCTTTCATTTGCATTGATTGGCTGTAAGGCAATCGCCACATCATCAGTATTGTGAAGTCGTAATAGTCTGCTCATGCTTATGACTCCAATAAGTTAACAAGCGTTTGTTCAACTGAGCTTGATAGCATTAGACTTAGTTGCTCAGTCACTTTATCTGTAAGGCCTGCTATTTCATTTAAGTCTTTATCCCAATGCCAGTTTGCAGCTAACACAGAGCTTACTAGCTCATTGGTTGTTATTGATCCTTGCTGATGTTGTTGCCATTGCTCGTTGAATAAAGCCAACCACTTTGGACTGTCGGCTAATTCAATTTTGTCTCCATTTCGCTCGCCACGATAAAACAATATTTGCCCAGCTAAAGCTGTTGCGATGAGTGGTGGTACAGTTTCGTTGTCGCTAATATATTGCTCTAATTGAGGTAACAAGCGTGTTTTGAATTTAGTCATGCTATTTAATGAAATAGACATCAGTAGGTGACATATATAAGGGTTTCTAAAGCGGTTTAATACGTCATTAGCGAAAATCTGTAACTCTTCTTTAGGTAAGGATAGAGTAGGGATGATTTCATCAAATATCAGTTTAGTAACGTATTTTTCAAGCAGAGGTGAAGCGAGAGCCTCGCCAACCGAATCAATATTTGCCATATAGGCAAGTGGAACCATAGCAGTATGCGCACCGTTCAAAATAGCCACTTTTCGTTGTTTATAAGGCGCAATATCGTCAACAATCTTAATGTTTAAGTCACTTCCTTCAAGGTGTAATACATCAGCTAAATGCTGTGGTCCTTGGATCACAAATAAATGAAAGTATTCTGCTGTTACCATGAAGTTGTCGTAATAACCGCATTGTTGCTGTAAAGCTTGATGTTCATCGCGCGGAAAACCCGTCACAATACGGTCAACGAGAGATGAACAAAAATGATTGTGCTCGTTAAGCCAGTTCACAAACTCGCTTGGTAAATCCCATAACTGACTGTACTGCAATACAATCTCTTTAAGCTTTTCGCCATTATAATCAATAAGTTCACAAGGAATTATGATCATGCCACTACTACTTGCACCATTGAAGTGCTTGAAGCGGTGAAATAACCATTGCGTTAGTTTTGCAGGAAATGCCTTTGCAGGGGTATCAGATAACTTGTCCTCGGGAATGTATTCAATGCCGGCTTCTGTTGTATTCGAAAAAATGACTTTAAGGTCGCTGTTCTCGGCAAGCTTTAAATAGTTATCAAACTCTTTGTAAACTGGGATTTCTTCGTTAACGCAACTGATAATACGCTGCTCAGAAACAGCTTTGTTTTGCTCATTGATACCACGAATAATACAGGTATATAAGCCATCCTGTATATTAAGAAGTGGCAGCGAGTCGTAGTCGATGGGTCTGATGATAGCAACACCGGCATTTAAACCGGTTTGTTCGTTAAGCTTATCTATTTGCCAATCGACAAATGCACGTAAAAAATTGCCTTCTCCAAACTGCATAATACTCGTTGGATATTTGTTTTTATTAAAGTTTTTACGATTTAAAGTTTGCATTTTTGTGCCCGCTCTTAGCATTGTTACAGTGTATTGCAGAACATAGTAGTTAATTTTGCCACCGGTGGCAAATAAGATTTGACAATTTGCTACCGGTAGTCAAAACTGGCCTTTAACAAATAAGTAATACAATTAACGTTTGTTTATAGCTATCCATTGAAAACTCAAAAAATTTTTTAAATGGATACGCAGGTCATAGCTTGGATTGCCGTGTACCTTAATGAAATATAAAGGATTATATAAGACAACATGAACACACAACTGAACACACAAAGAAGACACAACAATGCATAAAAATCTTCTGAGCACGCTATTTCTCTGCTGCTGTTTACTTTTTATCAGTGCTTGCAGTGACGACAACAAGGTTATTCGCCTAACAATGGCGCATACATTAGATAGCCGCCATGTTACTCATCAAGCCATGGAGTATATGGCAGAGCGTTTAGCTTATTACTCTGATAATCAAATGGAAATTGTGATTTATCCCGCAGCACAATTAGGCACGGAAAGAGAGTTAATAGAGCTATTACAAATCGGTAGTTTGTCGATGACAAAAGTATCGTCAAGCCCACTTGAAGGCTTTGTGCCTCAAATGAAAGTATTTGGGGTGCCTTATTTATTTAACGATAGTGAGCACTTTTGGAAAGTGCTTAATAGTCAGCTTGGGCAAAAATTGCTTGATGACCTAGCTGTAGCTCGCCTTAAAGGGCTTGGCTATTATGATGCGGGGAGTCGCAGTTTTTACACAACAGATGCTGCTATTAGAACGCCCGATGACTTAATTGGTAGCAAAATTAGAGTTGTAACTAGCCCAATGGCTATTGCTACTGTGCAGTCTTTAGGTGGCGCTGCCACTCCCATTGCGTGGGGTGAACTTTATTCTGCGCTGCAACAAGGTGTTGTCGATGGTGCAGAAAATAACCCGCCTAGCTATTACCTATCTCGTCATTATGAAATTGCGAAATACTACACCCTAGATGAACACACTTTTGTGCCTGACATCGTAGTTGCTAGTCAAAAGGTTTGGCAGCAATTAACGACTCAGCAGCAACACTGGCTGAAGTTGGCAATGCAAGATTCTGTTACCTATCAACGTAGTTTGTGGCAATCAGCATCTGATCAGGCATTACAGGCCGTTGTTGATGCGGGTGTTGAGGTTATTTACCCAGATAAACAAGTGTTTCAAGAGAAAGTAGCCCCTTTTCATGCCTCATTTAAAGGCACGCCTATCGCCGCACAAATTGCGGCAATAAAAGCGATGCAGGAGGCGTTATGAAAGAGTTTAATGCGAAAATAAATCAGCTCATTGAATGGGTATTAATTGTTGCGATGTTTGCCATTGTTGCAGTCGTTAGTTGGCAGGTGTTCTCACGCTTTATTTTGCAGTCCCCTAACTCTTACACTGAAGAACTTGCTCGTTTTTTACTTATGTGGATTGGCGTTTTAGGTGCTTCGTATGCCTATCGTACCCGAGCACACTTAGGGCTTGATCTTTTCTATCAGAAGATGATTCCAACGATACGTCGTAAGTGTTCATTTTTAATTGAGTTTTCAGTACTGATTACCGCGCTCAGCCTATTAGTTTATGGAGGCGGTATGTTGATGAACTTAAGCTTTGCATTAGATCAACGTTCAGCTGCTCTTGGGATCAATATGGGGTTCATTTATGTTGCTTTGCCAATTAGCGGCGTACTTATCACACTTAATTGCATTGAAAATATCATTTATTTTTTTAGACAAACACAGGAGCAAGAATAATGGAAATGACAGCCATCTTGTTGCTTGTTTGTTTTTTCACACTGCTCCTAATCAATGTACCGATCTCGATTAGTATTGCTCTGTCGACCTTGTTAGCACTGGTTTTACACATGGATTTTACTCCAGCGGCAACGACCATTGCGCAGCAAATGATAGGTGGAATAGATAGCTTTGCACTACTGGCCATTCCGTTTTTTATTTTATCGGGTCTGATCATGGGGCAGGGGGGCATAGCTAGGCGTTTAATTGAATCTGCTATGGCTATGGTCGGTTTTTTACCGGGCGGTCTAGCGCTGGTCAATGTGATGTCTTGTATGATGTTTGGCGCAATTTCTGGTTCTGCAGTGGCGGCCACATCGGCGATAGGCAGCTTTATGGTGCCAGAAATGAAAAAGCACGGTTATAGTGAAAACTTCGCCGCTGCGGTCACGGCCAGCGCAGCAACAACGGGTATGCTAATACCGCCAAGTAACATCTTAATCATTTATGCCATAGCAAGTGGTGGTGTGTCGATCGCGGCATTGTTTGTTGCCGGTTATTTACCAGGTATTTTACTGGGCTTAACACTGATGTTGGTCTGTGCCATCTATTCTTTAAAAAATAACTACCCAGTAGCAGCACGTTTACCACTTGCTTTAGTTTTAGAAAAAGTGATTGCAGCCATCCCTAGTTTGCTTCTCATAATAATCGTTATTGGCGGTATTATAGGGGGGGTATTTACAGCCACAGAGGCCGGTGCTGTCGCTGTACTATATGCACTGGTTTTAGCCGTTTTTGTATATAAAGAATTATCGCTAGATGAGTTACCTAAACTACTGCTAAAAGCTTGTGAAACAACGGCAATCGTGATGCTTATTATTGCCGCTTCTAGTGCGATGTCGTGGGTTTTATCATATTCACACATTCCGCAAATGGTGAGTCAATTTTTCTTAACCTTAAGTGATAACCCATTACTGATTTTGTTATTAATCAATCTCATTTTAATATTAGTGGGTGCTTTTATTGATATGACACCTGCTGTGCTTATATTTACTCCGATCTTTTTGCCGGTTGCAGCACAGTTTGGCATGTCGCCAGTGCAATTTGGGGTAATGATAGTGCTTAATTTATCAATCGGTTTGGTATCGCCGCCGGTTGGTAGTGTATTGTTTGTCAGTTGCGCAGTAGCAAAAACTTCGCTTCATAAAATCATTAAGCCAATGCTGCCTTTGTATTGTGTGATGTTTATGGTGCTTATGTTGGTGACCTATTTACCTGCCATAAGTGAGTTTTTACCTCGCTTACTAGGGTTGATTGATTAATAAAAACAATTGCTTTGCTAGAGTTAACAGCTTTTATGGATAAAAGCTTGGTGCTACTATAGCTAAGTTAGTTATTTCGGAATCTTCTATGTCAGTGACAATTAATGATATTGCCCGCTTATCGGGGGTATCAAAACGTACCGTTTCTCGTGTAATAAATAGCTCGCCTGCGGTAGGTGAAGCAACACGTGAAAAAGTGCTTGAGATAATAAAGCAAACAGGCTTCTCGCCAGATAAGCAAGCCAGGGGTTTAGCCTCAAGCCGTTCGTATTTGTTAGGGCTAATTTATGATAACCCTGATGCACTCTATATTGATGAAGTGCAACGAGGTGCATTGAGTGTCTGTGCTGAATTAGGCTACGAGTTAGTGGTACACCCAGGTTCTGCAAAACGCGAAGATTTTGTTGATGACTGCTTACGCTTTATTGCTCGCTCAAAATTAGATGGCGTCATTATCTTGCCTCCGGTATCAGAAAACAAAGAGCTCGCAGCAGCTTTAAGAGATGTTGATTGTCCTTACGTAAGGCTTGCGTCAGTTGATTTGGATGACGCTGATAATATTGTTGTATCTGACGAGCGTGCAGCAATGCGTGATATGGCAGACCATTTAGTCGAATTAGGCCATCAAGACATTGGCTTTATTTCTGGCCCACAAAATTATCGTTCATCAATAGAGCGTTTAGCTGGCTTTTTAGCTGAGTTGCAGGTTTATGATGTAAATTTACCCTCAGAATATATTGTTGAAGGCAAAAATAGTTACGACAGTGGTTTAGAGTGCGCTAGGGAGTTATTAAACAAACAACCTAGGCCAACAGCAATCGTTGCTAATAATGATGAGATGGCTGCAGCTGTACTCCGTGTGGCTAACAACCAAGGCATTAAAGTGCCAGAACAGTTATCGGTCGCGGGGTTCGATGACAATATTCTTGCATCTCGGATCATTCCATCGCTGACAACAATACGCCGACCTGTATTTAATATGGCATGCTTAGCCGTACAAAAGCTGATTAATCGCTCTCGTGGTAATCAAGACAAACTACCTATGCCTAAAACAGTAACGCCACATCTGGTGACACGCGAATCAACATCTCGAGTTCCTAAGTAAGCACGACATTATGGCAGTAATGCCGTGCTAGATTTTTATAAGTTATACGCCTTTTTAACCAACCCATAAGTTAGTTGATAAGCAAGCTCGTGGGCTGTTTCAATCGTTATTTGATGATTTGTAACAAGCTCTGCTAAGTAGCGGCAATCAACTCGACGTGCCACATCATGCCTTGCTGGAATCGATAGAAAAGCTCGCGTGTCATCATTAAAACCGACCGTATTATAGAAACCTGCGGTTTCAGTTGTTTGCTGACGAAAACGCAGCATACCTGCAGGGCTATCATGAAACCACCATGCCGGACCTAGTTTTAAACTAGGGTAGTGACCAGCAAGCGGTGCCAGCTCACGACTGTAAGTCGTTTCATCTAGGGTAAATAAAATGATTTTTAACTTTGGATGATTACCATATTTAGTTAAAAGCGGCTTAAGCGCATTAACATACTCGGTTTGGCTCGGAATATCTGCGCCTTTATCACGGCCAAATTGATTGAAAATTGGCTGGTTATGATTACGATGTGCACCAGGATGAATTTGCATCACAAGGCCATCTTCAATACTCATACCTGCCAGCTCCGTTAGCATTTGGCCACGAAATAGCTCTTGCTCTTGTTCTGTTGCGTTACCTGTGCGGCATTTTTTAAATAATGCTTCACATTCAGATAATGATAGATCAGCTGTAATCGCACTGGGGTGACCATGGTCGGTTGCAGTTGCTCGACCTTCTTTTTTAAAGTAAGCGCGACGAACTCGGATCGCTTCTAAATAACCTTGCCAAGTACTGGTATCTTGGTCTGTTAATTCGCCAAGCTTAGCGAGGTTATCAGTAAAGTCTTCTCGGCTCGCATCCACAACATCATCAGGCCTAAATGTGGTTATAACTCGTTTGGCCATAGCCGTTTCAGCCATCTCTTTATGATGTTCTAGTGAGTCTAATGCACCTTCAGTTGTTGCTATGAGTTCTATATTAAAGCGATCCATTAATGCTTGCGGTTTATAAGCATCTGTTGCAAGTTCAGTGGTGATTTTATCGTAGTATTGTTGTGCGTTTTCAGAGTTAAGTTTTTCTTTAAAACCAAATACATCATAAAAAACGGCATCTAACCAATAGCCACTTGGGGTGCCTGCAAATAGGTAATAGTTATCCGCAAAAATCTGCCAAGCTTTTTTTGGATCTGCATTTTTTGATCGTGTTAAATCGCCATCGATACCATGCTCAGGAATACCAAGCTCGGTTAAATCAATACCTTGGCTGTAAAGCATTCTAAATACATAGTGATCTGGTTTTATAAAGAGTTCAGTGGCGTTACCAAAGTTAGGGTTTTTATTAAACCACTTTGGGTCTGTATGGCCATGTGGGCTGACTATTGGAAGGTCTTTTATTTGTTCATAAAGCTCTCGGGCAACACTAACAATTGCCGGGTCACTCGAAAATAGCCTATCAGGGTGAAGTGAAAGCGGCTGTGATTTAATTGACATAAGGTTCCTCAAAATCTTGCGTTGCCAGCGGTGGCAAAATTTAAATATGTAATGACTAAACTTAATTAGCAGTGAGTAACTTAGGCACGTTAGTTGTTTTTTAATGGCCTAAGACTGATATTTATGCAAACAACTTTAGCAAACATTGCCACCGGTGGCAATGTTGTTGCGCGTAGATAAATTTAGTCTATCTAAAATGAAAAAAGCACTGACCCTAAGGGTACAGTGCTTTATTTTCTAACTTGATGGGGAAATCAAATAAACCTTCCTTGGTTTTGCTAAACTTAGTTAGAAGCTATAGCGGAATCCTAAGCCGAATGTACGGCTATAAATAGACGCTGAGTCGTTTAGAACAGTTGGTAGTTCGTAGTATTGACGATAAACCTCATCTGTTAGGTTTGTTGCATCAAATGTCACAACCAAGTCTTCAGTGACATCGTAACTTACTTGGAAGTCTAAACTTTGTTCTGGTCGACGATAAACTCCTCGTGGATGCGCGAAACGACCTGAGCCATAGCGATTTAAGAATGAGTCACGCCAAACGTAAGAGAGGCGAGTGCTGAAATTTTCTCGTTCATAAATTAATACACCGCTGTAAGAGGTATCTGAAACACCAAATACGCTTCTGTTTGTGTACCCTGTTAATTCACCTTCGTTGCTGAAGATTGGAATGTCTTGATCCGAATCTAAGAAGGTACCACTTGCTTGAAGGCCAATGCCATCTAACCACTGTGGAACAGATTCAGGGAAGTAAACTAAGCCAACTTCAACGCCTTTAAGAACACCATTGGAGGTGTTGCCAGGTTGAGAAAGTATATAATCTTCCATCTCGCCTGTTTCTGGGTTTGGAAATTGAGCTTGGCGTAATGAATCAAAAACAAACCCTTCAATATCTCTGTAGAAGTAGGTCGCATACGCTGAGCTACCTTCATTAAAGTAGTATTCTAGTGAGAAGTCATAGTTAGTAGATTCAACTGGGCGTAGACTTTGATTACCACCGCTAGCGTTGCCGTAGCCAACATTTGTAGTGTCTGGACGTAAATTAATAAAACTATTTAATTGGCCAAACTCTGGGCGGCGTAAGGTTTGCGTATAAGCAAAACGAGTTATTAGATCATCACTTAAATGGTAGCGTAGCGTTAAATTAGGTAAGAACTTTGCGCTACTATTTCGGCCAGTACTTTGTACTATGCCACCAACTTCTCCATCCCAGTGGTAAAAGTCCATGTCAGCGCCTGCGTAGGTATAGCGAAGACCAATATCACCGTCTAATCGATTACCAAAAAGTTGTGTTTCAAATTGGCTTTGCACATACGCAGCCCATGAAGTTTGGTCGATATCGAAGTTCTTTTGTAGCGTCATTCGACGCTCGCCATCGGCGCTATCGTAGAAATTAAACGTATCACGATACTCTGCACGGTTTTGCCATAAGTTTTTTGCATTAAAGGCAACCCATGATCTCGGCAAATCACTTTTCCCATCAAAGAAATCACTATTTACGTAGTGCGCTTCTGAGCCTAGAGATGCTAATGGAATAGGGTTAAATCGATTAGAATCACGACTACTGCTATCAGCTGTACGTTTATCATAACGAACACCTGCTTTAGCTTTTGTAAAGATACCCCAGTCAACATAGAAGTCGAGGTCAAGCGTGAATGTTAAGCCATCACCATTATCCTCACCGCCGTTGTCGAACATGGTACTGGTGGTCCATAAGCTTGGATCGGTTAAATCAAGTGGAGTACCAAACTCTTCATCGTAAACAGTCCATGCCATGATGCCGTCTTCATGATTGAAGTCTGCCATGACAAATGGGAAACGAGTATTTGCCTGCATAGCAACAAACTCACGTTCATATTTACTTGTTTGATAGACCAACTCAGATTTTAGTGTTGCATCTTCAGATAGCGCCCATTTACCACCTAATGCAAACATGTAGCTATCAGTTTGGCTCTTAGAAAAGTCGCCGCTGGTAAATGCGCCTGAGTCACCCCAAGCACGAGATTTGATGACATTTGTGCCTTCAAACAACACTGGTTGTGTCACCGTTTCTAGCCGTGAAGAATCTGCGTATGAAAATAGTAGGTGATTATTACTTTCGTTGCGGTAGCCATTGTAAAATGCTTCGAAAATATACTCTGATGTATCATTCGGTGCCCATTGAAATGACAGGTTTACTGCTGGGCGTTCACGTTTACCAGTTAGATCTGACTGATTTAGTGCGTCACGACTTAGATAGTACTCAACCTCACTGTCAGTTGCAGGGTCATACATGGTTGCCCCTGGCGTTCTGTCCATACCGTGTTCAAGGCCAGTTGGCCATGGGTAAATGCGATTTAAGTTATCAGCTCTAAATGGCACGAAACCACCTGGTGCACTATTTTCATCTCGGTAGCTGGTGCTAGCAAATGAAAGGTTAATTAATGCGCCGAGATCACCAACTGATGATTCCCAACGATTGCTGGCAAGCACACTTACTATAGGATCGGTTTCTTCAGATTGGTCTTGATAAACGCCACGGGCATTGACCACAACCTTTGAGCCTTCAAAATTAAATGGGCGTTGGGTGCGAACATTAAGTTGACCCGCAATACCGCTCGCTAATTGGCTGGCGTTGCGTGTTTTGTATACCTCTACACTTTCAAGTAGTGCCGCAGGTATGTCTGCAACAGCAAGTTGACGCCCTGCTGCGGTGAACATTTCGCGGCCATTAATTGTTGTTGTAACATCGGTTAAGCCACGGATTGTAACAGTATTTACTTCACCCGATGCGCGGTCTGTTACCTGTACACCCGTTACACGTTGTAGCGCCTCAACAAGGTTATTATCAGGAAACTTACCAATATCTTCGGCAACAATCGCATCAACAACCTGAATCGATTGGCGCTTGATATTAACGGCTTTATTTAAGCTGCTTCGGATCCCAACAACTTCAATTATTTCAAGGGAATCATTGTTGTCATTTGCTTGAGCGTTTTGTGTTTGCTCTGCAGCCTCATCTGCTGCATAAACACATTGCCCAAAAAGGGCCATACAAATTGTGCTGGCTAATGTCGTTTTCTTAAACATTTAAAATAACCTCCAAAATTATTTTAATGCGAATCAATAACAGAAGTTATTTGATTCAGTGTTAAATCAGCATCATTAGAAAAACCTCTAATGTTCGACAAGGTGCTGATATCGTGTGTTTTTTTATTAAGTGTATTTTTCCTGCATCTTTGCCACCGGTGGCATTTTTAGCCAAATAGTTGCACCGCAAGTAAGCATGCCAGGCTTGTTGTGTTGTCTTCATCCCCCTAACCACGCTCCTAAATTTTATAACACAGAAAATTTAGATGTTTAAGTATTATTATATTCTTTTTAATAATTTGTTACTTATTTCTGTGTATTTTAAAAATAAGTCATTTATTATCAACGGTTTAATTTTTTAATGATTTTCAAATAAAGAATTTAGATGTGTAGTTACATAGCAATTTGTATTATTTTTTGCTTCATAAAGAGAGGGTTCAGTTGTAGTGCAAGGTTTAATTTCTTTTTGGTGCAAGACAAAAAATAAATGATTTTATTGTTAATTTATTTATTAAAATTAATGCGGTAGGTCATTTTTTAGCGTCAAATATGATAAGTAAAACACGTGAACAAGGTGGATGAAACCTCAAAATGCTACCGGTGGCAATTGTATTATGATATGTATATAATTGATGTTAATATTAGCTTGTGTAGACTAAAAATTTTCTAAAAACATTATAATTTCAACAGTTAGAGGAACACATATGAGGAAGGATTATTTTGGCCGGCTTGAAAAAAAGCTAAGGTTAATAAGCAAATCTGCATGGCTTGAAACCAGTATATTAAGAAATGCGTTTATCGCTTGCTTAAGCTTCTTGTTTGTAGCCTGTAATAGTCAGCAAAGTGTTGACGTTCAGCCTAATGATCAAGCTAAAACAGACATCATGATGTTAAGCGGTACTGGCAGTGATGATGCGGTGAAATGGGACTTTTACTGTAGTGAAGGGCAAAATTGTGGTGAGTGGAGTAAAATAGATGTTCCTTCTAACTGGGAGCAACAAGGCTTCGGTAACTATGATTACGGCTACATCCCAGATAAACATAGCGAACAAGGTATTTATCGTCGTGATTTTACCCTACCTGCTGATTGGTCTGGTCGCAAAATTGAAATTGTTTTTGATGGTGTGATGACAGATGCCACTGTGTTTGTGAACCAACAACAAGTGGGCCCAACCCACCAAGGTGGTTTTTATCGATTCAGCTATGACATAACGCCATATTTAAAAAGTGGTGAAGCTAATGAGCTAAAGGTTGTGGTAGATAAAGTTTCGGCTAACAAAAGTATCGAAGCAGCAGAACGCGCAGCAGACTACTGGGTGTTCGGTGGTATCTATCGTCAAGTCTTTTTACAGTCTTTGCCACAATCTCATATTGATTGGGTTTCATTAGATGCAAAAGCGTCTGGTGAATTTAAAATGGATGTTTATCTCGAAGGACTAGATAAATCAAATGCTTCTGCAGTTGAAGCACAAATTTTAGATTTAGATGGCAACCCTGTAAGTGAAACGTTTAATGCCACACTTAATGGTAAAAAAGTGCACTTAGCCACTAATGTTGACTCTCCTGAGCTTTGGAGCGCCGAGACGCCTAATTTATATCAAGTACGTATTGATTTAAAAGAAGGCTCTAAAACTCTACATAGTTTCGATAAAACCTTTGGCTTTAGAACTTTTGAATTACGCCCACATGACGGCTTATATTTGAATGGCGAAAAAATTATCCTTAAAGGGGTTAACCGTCACAGCTTCCGTCCAGCAACTGGGCGTACTATGACTAAACAAGCCAGCATCGATGACATTAAGACGATGAAAAGCATGAACATGAATGCTGTTAGAATGTCGCATTACCCACCCGATGTGCACTTTTTAGAAGCGGCAGATCGTCTTGGTATTTATGTTATTAATGAGTTAGGCACATGGCAAAAGCCAGTTATTGATACACCATCAGCGAGACGCCTAGTTGCACAGCTTGTTAAACGCGACCAAGCACACCCAAGTATTTTATTCTGGGCGAACGGTAATGAAGGCGGTTTTAATACCGATGTTGATGATGATTATCATCTTTATGACATTCAAAACCGTCCAATTCTTCATCCTTGGGAGTTGTTCCGTAATATCGATACTGATCATTACCCAACTTACTCGGAACTGGTAGCTAAAAAAGCCCGTAATGAAGTATTTTTCCCAACCGAGTTCTTACATGGCTTATATGATGGTGGCCATGGTGCAGGTTTGAGAGATTTTTGGGACTTCATGATGTCAACTCCTGTTGGTGCCGGTGGTTTCCTATGGGTGTTTGCTGATGAAGGTGTTGAGCGTACAGATCAAAATGGTCGTGTTGATACCGACTTTAACCATGCACCAGATGGTATTGTTGGACCTTATGGTGAAAAAGAAGCGAGCTTTTTTACAATTAAAGAGATTTGGTCACCAATCCAAGTTGAAAATTTAAAGAATGGCCAGTTACTTGCCGGTTCTTTTGACGGTCAGTTGCAAGTTAAAAACTTGTATGACTTTGTTGATTTATCAACTATGTCGCTCGAATGGCGTTTATATCAGCCAGTGACAGCGTTTTCTGATAAAAAGCAGCTTGTAGCGAGCAATAAAGCCACACTCCCTGCTATTAAGCCAGACTCGACAGGAACAGTACAATTGAACTTACCTGACAATTGGCAGCAAAATGGGTGGTTAGAGGTTGAATTTTTTGACCAGCAGCAGAATTCAATTTGGACAGATGCTTGGCCTATCCAAAGCGCTGCTAAACTTGCAAAATTAACTCAAGAGCAATTTGAAAATCAGGCATCAGCAACTAAACCAGCTCAAATTGTTAGTCAAAACGAATCTGAGTTAGCGGTTAAGGCTGCTGATAGAACAATTATTTTTGATGCAACAACAGGTCTATTAAAGTCATACAGTAAGCAAGGTCAAACTGCGGCGTTGACTAATGGTCCTAAGCTACTTCGTTCTGATAACTCACTAAATAAAGGGGTTTATAATGGTATTGGTTCATGGCTAACTCATGATCCAAATGCTGAGAAAGAAGCGCAACAAGATAAAAAACCGACAGAATTAAAGTCTGAAATTATTGCTAATGATTTAGTGATTGAAGTGATGAACCCGCCAGCAGGCATTACAAAGCTAACTTGGACTGTTCACCCTGAAGGTCATTTATCAATGGATGTTGATTACTGGCTTGACGGTGAATACATCCTTCATGGCGTTGGTTTTAATTATCCGAAAAAAGCAATTGAGCATAAACGTTGGTTAGGTGATGGCCCTTACCGTGTATGGGCTAACCGCTTAGAGGGCGTAAACTACTCTGTTTGGGAAAATGATTATAATGAAGGCGTTGCTGGCGAGCGCTGGGAATTACCAGAGTTTAAAGGATACTTCTCGGATATTCAGTGGCTTACATTAAGCTCTCAGCAAAGTGAAATCACTTTCTCTACTGCAACTCCAGATCTATATGCGCGAGTTATGCAGCCTGATGATGGCGAGCGCCCTGATAATACATTAGCACTTAAATATGATGAAGAAATTAGCTTCTTACACAGAATTAGTGCAATAGGGTCTAAGTTCCACGCAGCCCACCACCTTGGGCCACAAGGTCGACCTGTGGCAGAAAGAGGAATAAACAATATCAAGCTAACGATATACTAATTTACAAAGAGTTACTCGTTTTAGTGAAAGCGCTGCAGAAACCTGCAGCGCTTTTTTGTTTTAATCCACTAAAGTGCATCAATTAAAGGTGGTTATTTAAGCTTAAAATTTATTAGTGGTGCAGCACTATAGTTATAGATTGCTTTTTAAATAGTTCTACTACATTGAGTTAGTCATCAACTGACAGACAACAATGATAACGACTATAAAGGCGATATATGCAAAAAGTAACACAATTATGTAAACGAAAATCAGCGTCGTTTACTTCGCTCGCAGTGCTCTGTGCTGCTATTTTCTCACAGCCAAGTTTTGCAGGGAGTTGGCAGCAAAATGTCAGCATTGGCGGTTTTAATAATGTTCATATTTACACTCCTGATACGCAATCAAGCATAGGCAATGGCCATTCTTTGATGCTAGTACTGCATGGCTGCGTGCAACCCATTAATAACTACTTAACTGCGAATCTTGAAGATGCAGCCGAAGCCCATGGCATGGTAATAGCCGTTCCTGATGCTATGAATAAAGCAGGCTATAGCTGCTGGTCATATTGGCAAGGAGCAATCAATAGAAGCTCTGGCGATTATAAAAATCTGATTAATTTAGCCAATACATTGAGCGCTGATGCAACGCGTAATATTGACCCTAAACAAGTGTATATTGCAGGCTTATCATCTGGAGCCGCCATGGCTGCACAAACGGCTTGTGTGGCGCCTGATGTATTTGCCGGAGTTGCACCAAGCGCCGGGCCAACCATCGGCACAAGTTCAAGTGGGGCGATTTCGACTTGCGAAACAGTGTCTGAAAACACCTTTGTATCCCGTTGTGAAAGCTATGCTGGCAGTTATAAAGATCACTTTGCTACACAAATAGCGGTGATTGGTCACGGTACTGCCGATACCACAGTGAATACCTGTTATAACCAACAAAACGCAGATGGCTTTGCTGCCCTTTATGGGATTAATCAACTTTCAGGCACAACGACAATAAGTGATGATGCAACGCGTACCGCTGAGCAGTCACTTTGGCAAGACAACCGGGTCGCTATGCTGTGGTTTAATAATTTGGATCACTCATGGTCGGGCGGGCAAGGTGCGTCTGGTGATTATGTGGCGGCAAACAGTATTAATTTTGCAACCTATCTCGGTGAGTACTTTGCGGCGAATAATAAACGAGTTGATCGTAATGCAGGCCCTGAAATTAGTAATTTAACTGCCACAGACAGTAATAACCAGCTCACCATTACAGGCAGTGCAGTCGACCCAGAAGGCAATGTAACCAATGTTGATATTAACGTGTATAGCCTAGCCGGTGGCGCGGCAAGCTTAATTGAGTCACTGAACGTGCAAGTCGATGCGAATAATACCTTTAGCGGGGTGACAAGTGCACTCAGCGATGGTCTTTATGAAGTGCGTGTCAGTGCCACAGATAACGAATCGAAACAAGGTGATGAAGCTAATCTAACGGTACGCGTTGGACCAGAGCCAGCAGCTACAGCACCGCTACTGAGTGACACTGCGGCAAGTGTAAACGGGCAGTGCGCTACAGTGACGGGAACGGTGATTGATAATAATCAAAATTTAAGCACTGTCGTGGTCAGTTTTAGCAATGGTGATGTGACGGCTACTGTGAATGGGCTTGAGTATTTTGCTGAGCAATGCAATCTAGCTGGTGGCAATAATAGCGCAGTGATCACCGCAACTGATGATACTGCGCTTACATCAATAGATAGTATTAGTTTTGTCATCGATGCTGGTGTAACAGGCGATTACAATCTTCATATCAACGAAGGCCATATTAGCTGGGGCGAAGGTTATTCTGCCTGTTATTTAGCGTTTGGAACCGCTGCCTTTACAATGCGCGAGTATTCAGCGGGCACAAATCAATGTCAGTGGATTGCTGATGATGACTCAAGTTGTGCAGGGCCATTACAAGCATGCAAAACCACCACAGAACCGACTAATGACGCAGACAACGACGGTGTGCTCGACGGCGCAGATAATTGCCCGAATGTAGCGAATGCTGATCAAGCCGATAACGATAATGACGGGATTGGTAATGTGTGTGACAGCACACCTGATGGTGAAACGAGTGACTCCGACAGTGATGGTGTCAGTGATAGCTTAGATAACTGCCCGCTGGTGGCCAATAGTGATCAGCTAGATAGTGATGCAGATGGTGTGGGTGATGCGTGTGACTCAACACCGAATGGTGAATACCAATGCACTGAAACCACCTCAAGCAACTATGCGCATGTGCAAGCAAATCGCGCAACCACGAATGGCTCTTACGCCTATGCGGTGGGCTCAGGTGATAACCTAGGTCTTTATAACACTTTTTATACCAGTACCTTAGCGCAAACTAGTGCTGGGTATTATGAATTAGGTAATTGCCCTAATTAATAGATGTGTGTCGCCCAAACGGGCGACACTTTTTTCTAAACATCGTTTAGAACTTATAGGTCAGAGTTAGGCTACCGTTTGTTGGCGCGCCGTAATAACCCACGGTTTGTAAGCTATTGATATACTGCTCATCAGTAATATTATTAACGTTAGCTTGTACTGCTACTTGGTCATTAATATTCCAACGCGCGAAGGCGTTTAGCAGGGCGTAACTACCTTGCTTAACATTGTAATCAGTGCTTTCGATTTTAGATTGCCAACGGCCATTTAAACCCACAACCATTGCATCTGTTAATGCATAATCCACTGTTACACTAACAACATCGCGAGGTGCCCATTTATTGGTGTCATCACCATTTTCATCTGTAACATCAATATGTGTATAAGATGCGACGATATTCATAGCGTCGGTGATTTTACCAGTGACTTCAAATTCATAACCTTCTGACTCAATAGACACGCCTTCATAGTAATAAATACCATCTTCAGTGAGGCCCGCATATTGCGCAAAGTTATCTTGCTCTGCAGTAAAGTAGGCAAATGTTGTCATTAGGGCATCATCAAACCAAGAAGCCTTAACACCAGTTTCAAAGTTAGTGCCTTTGGTAGGTGCTAAGTATTGGCCGTTGTAATCAGCTTGCTCTTGCGGCTGATAAATATCTGAGTAACTAGCATATAAGTTTAAATCGTCGTTTAACTTATAGGTAAAACCGATATATGGGCTTGTTTCGTTTTCGTCATTATCGATTGATGCACCGGCATTCATACCTGAGCGTTCAAATTCAATAGCGTTAAAACCAACCACAGTAAATAATTTATCCGTAATATTTAACTGAGCAGAGCCAAAGTAACGGGTTAGCTTTTGTTCAATATCTGAATACAGAACCGGCGTTAACCAATCAGGTTCAGGGATCGCATCTAAATCGTACGGAAACGCAGGAGTTGATCCGGCCGCTGATGTATTTGCAAAATCAAACGGGTGCTGATACATCACATCATCACTTTTTGCATGGCTTACCCCAAAGCTCGCTTGGTGCTCTTTACCAAACAATTCAAAGGCACCAAATGCTTTGATTTCAAATAAATCAGCATCGATTTCACTATCATAACGACCAGGAGAACCACTTAGGCCAAGGTTAGTATCTTTATCAATAGTGCCATATGCATAAAAAAGTTTATCTTGCTCTTCAAAACCGCGGAAGTTGTAGCTCGCTTGAAGTTGCCACGCGTTTGCAAAAACATAGTTGTACTCAACAAATGCAGAGGTGTTAATGGTGTCCCACATTGTCCATTCTTGAGTGGTTGTGTCGCTGACATCCCATTTAGCTTGCGTGCCATCTGTGTAGTTATAAACAAGACCGCCCCAGGTGTTGCCATCGGTATCAGCGTCTTGATATGAATAACCCAAAGTAACAGTTGAGTTATCTGTAAGCTGACCATCTACCACCGCAGAGAAAAACTCGCGGTTGTTCTCAAGGCCGTCTAGGTATGATTCTTTATCTTCTGCGGCAGCCACAAAACGTGCAGCCCAACTACCTGATTCGGTTAATAAAAGAGAATAGTCAGCTTGTAAACGTTTAAAATCCCATGAACCAACAGAGACACCGATTCCACCGCCGTTTTCGTTTTTAGGGCGTTTGCGCACATAGTTAAGCGTACCCGATGCATTACCTACACCAGTGAGTAAGCCATTGGCACCACGAATAACTTCAATTTTTTCGTAGCCGTATGCTTCCATTGCGCCGGTAACGATACCCCAGTCATTCGGTAAGCCAACGCCATCGATTTGTGTATTCTTAATTTCAAAACCACGTGATGTGTAGTTGGTACGGTTAGTTTCCCATTCTTCAACATTGATACCAGGTGCTAAGCGTAAAGCATCATTAATGTTAAAAGCGGAATAATTCTTTAGTTGCTCAGCAGAGATCACACTGATAGATTGCGGAGTTTCATCAATTTCTAGCGCTAAACCTGTTGCTCCTTCACTAATACGGTTTTGTCGAATACCTACAATTTCAATTTTTTCGAGATTAGCCTCTACGTCAGTCGTTTGCTCTGCAAAACTGATTTGAGGGTAAAAAGCACAAAGAATAGCGGTTGCAATAGGCAACTGAGTGAATTTCATTTTTATCTCCGCGTGTTATTTAGCAAATTTTTATAGGGTTATTGTTTTTAATAGGGAAACAATCGGCGGGTA
Source organism: Pseudoalteromonas sp. BZA4 (assembly GCF_040104395.1). Classification (NCBI taxonomy): domain Bacteria; kingdom Pseudomonadati; phylum Pseudomonadota; class Gammaproteobacteria; order Alteromonadales; family Pseudoalteromonadaceae; genus Pseudoalteromonas; species Pseudoalteromonas sp. BZA4. The sequence goes on along the minus strand of NZ_JBECOT010000005.1, from coordinate 53,931 downwards.
AGTTATCACAACTGATAATAGTTATCATCACCATTCATCGCAAAAGTGATATGTTAATATAAATAAATGTAACAAATTATGTCGAAGAGTTTTGTCTATATGGGAAGGCGAGTTTACTAATAGGGTATGAAAAAGGCGCCTTGAGGCGCCTTGATAAATTTATTTATTATCACTCGACATCGAGCTGCCAACCGAGGCGGTAATCACTAATAAAATAGCTAGCCACTGCCACACGCTCAAAAACTCAGAAAGAATTATAAAGCCAGCAAGTGCTGCAATCGCCGGCTCTAAACTCATCATAATGCTAAAGCCTTGTGCTGGCATATTACGTAGTGCCACCATTTCTAGCGTATACGGCAGTGCGCTCGACATGACTGCAACTAAAATACCGAGCGGTAAAACTTCCCAACTCAATAGTGCAACTCCTTGAGAAGCTGCGCCATAAGGCACAAGTACAATCGCGGCGACGCTCATACCCATGGCAACTGTCATCCCGCCAGAGCCTTGGTTTCCAGTTTTTTTGCCAAACAATATATAAAATGCCCAACACGCTCCCGCCGCAAGGGCTAAAATTACGCCAACTGGGTCGAGGCTGTCTTCGCCTTTCATATCGGGTAATAATAAAATAATGCCAGCAATGGCGCAGGCTACCCAAAATAGGTCGCGTTTTTTACGTGACGAAAGAAGAGCAACCGCAAGGGGGCCAGTAAATTCTAGCGCAACACCTATCCCTAAAGGAATACGTTCAATCGCGTAATAAAACAGAATATTCATGCCACCTAAACTCAAGCCATAAACGATGATCGGCATCCGTTGTCCAATAGGCGGAAATGCGCGCCAAGGTTTAAACACAAGGCACAAAATAGCTGCTGAAAAGCCTAAGCGCAGTGCTGTGGTGCCTTCAGGGCCAATTAAAGGGAATAATTGCTTTGCAACAGAGGCTCCAGATTGAATGGTAACCATTGCGAGAAGCACGCAAATAACAGCAATAAAAAACGGGGGAATGGTGCGCTGCATCACTGTCCTTATGAAAGTTAATAGCTCAAGTTTGCGGCGATTCTACTGATGTTTTATTGGAGAAGAAATGTTTTTCGTTAAACGGACACGGATTTTCGATAAAGCAAAAGTATGGGTATCAAATAGCTTTGATACCCATACTCAGAATGCTTAAGCTCGACTTGCTTGTTCAAAGGCTGGAATGATGTTTTGCGTGGTCTGTTTTTGTTGCTGGCGTTTGGCCATTTTGACCGCGACCAAGACTTTGACAGTGTAGGAGCAACAAACTGTTACGGCGACGATAATAGTAAATCGACCGCAGTCTATGGTGGAACAAGTTTTAACTTAAGCGGATTAACGTTAACAGCGGGTCTGCGCATTGAGCGTAAAATCACTAATATTGAAGATGCTCATAGCTATGGTTTTGAAGTTGAAGCTTACAGCATGTTGGGCGATCAGTGGCAGTTACATGGCGGTTTCGGTTTATTGAAAACTAAAATTGATGAATCATCAGCCTTTCCTGATGCCGTTGGCAATGATTTAAACTCTGCACCGGAGTTAACGGCAAGTTTAGGTCTGTCGCATTGGTTTACTGATAGTCTAAAAGTGAATTTAAGTGCCAATTATGTTGATGAATTTTATGGTGACTTAACAAACACAGAAGAGTGTGTTGCGGGTGATTACACCATTACGCGTTTATCGATGACTTATGATACTGAACAATGGTTGATAAGTGCCTTCATCAACAATGCCTTAGATGAAGAAGTATATACCTCACAAGAACCAGTCAGTGGTCGTTACCCGCAAGGCTATGTGGCAGTGGTTAACCCGCAAACTATCGGTGCATCAGTTACTTACCGATTTTAAACTAATCACTAGTCGCTGAGCTGGATTAGCGACTAGCTTAATTTAAAGCGATTAATTTGCCCGTTTAAGTTATTCGCCAAGTTAGCCAGCTTACTCGATGAGTCCGAAATGCTTTGCGTTTGTTGCTGCGACTTTCGACTGGTATCTTGTACTTCGTTTAAGCGCTGGGCGATTTCTTCGGTCACTTGAGATTGCTGCTCAGATGCAGAAGCTATGGTCATATTGGCATCAGAAATGGCTTTTGCTTGCACGCTAATTTCATCGAGCATATGGCCCACTTTTTCTGAGTTTATCACCGCTTCTTTAATTTGATTATCGCTAGAGCGTATCCTCTGCGTCACAGCATTGGTTGCAGATTGCAATGAGTCAATTTTATCTTGGATCTCAAGAGTAGAGCTTTGCGTGCGACTAGCCAAAGTTCTTACCTCATCAGCAACAACGGCAAAACCCCGGCCTTGTTCACCTGCTCTTGCAGCTTCGATTGCGGCATTGAGTGCCAATAAATTAGTTTGTTCGGCTATATTACTGATAACACTTAAAATAACCGTGACTTCATTCACAGAGGACTCGAGTTGGTTAAGGTCTGTTAGTGATTTGGTGAGTGTATCGGCCACTGATTCAACAGAGCTAACTCCTTGTTGTACAACCTGTAGACCATCTTGGGTTTTTTGATTAGCTGCGGTGGCACTGCTTGCCGCTTCTGCACAGTTTTGAGACACTTCTTTAACGGCCGTTGAGTTTTCATAGACTGAGCTTGAAATCACCTCAATCGCTTGGCTTTGAATATCATTGAGCGTTTTGGCTTGTTGTGAAATTTCATCTAGGCTTTTTGCTGCTACTTGGGCCTGCTCTGATTGATCATGTATTTCTTTAAGAAGCTGAGATAGCTTATCAACCATAATATTAAAGCTGCTCGCAAGCTGGCCTATTTCGTCATCGGCTTTGTGGTCAATATAGCGAGATAGATCCCCTTCAGAGATACGCTTGGCTTCATCAATTAAGGCATGAGTTGCTTTAATCACTTTTTTCTCTAATTGCCAGTAACACACTATTAAGGTAGCAATAATAGTCAGGACTAAAACGGTACTAATTAAACTCAAGGTAACCACACGGTCGTGATTTCCTTTGACTTCAGCCGCACTTTTTTCCTCGATTGAACTTAAAAAAGCTTTCACGGGTTGCTGAATTTTCTCAACTTCTGCCATGTAAGCATCGTTGGTTAAAAGCTCGATAGCTTGCACCCACCTTTTATGCTCGCTAGGGGTTAAGTTATTGGTATCTCGGCCAAGCAAATCATTGACCAAGCTAAATGCTTTTTCTTCTGTTTCAACAAGTTTAAGTGATAAGTCGTTGGATTTTTGCAACAGGGCTAAATCATCAGCAGCCACATTAAAGGCTTTTAAACGCTGCACATAGCTCTTCTTTTCGCCATTTAGCCAAGCAGCTTTTCCTTGAATTTGGTCAACAAGTTCTTGGTATTCCCCTTTATAGCGATTTTCTAGGGTTACAACGTGTTGACGAGCAAGTTCAGTTAAGTGAATCGAATTTGAAGATGAATACTTAGCAAGGTGGCTTAGTTCATAACGCTGTTGGGCCGACTCCATACTTTCATCTTGGCCTGATTGCAAAAATAGAATAATGAGGAGTAGACCTGCTGCAAGGGTAATGGTTGCTGCGAAAACAGCTCTGAGTAAAAAGCGAATAGTCAAAATATTACCCTTCTCATTGAAAGTAAATATTATTAACCATAGTACAAAAATCTAATTTCAATAAAAATTACGAGTAAGTTAATTAGAGGTCGTCATTTAAGCTTGTATGAAGGGGGCTAAAAATAACAAGGGCAGTGTCCATTGCCCTTGAATAATGCATTTACTGGTCTGCGGAATACACAACGCCAAGTTGGCTTCGTGCTTCATCGAGCACCGCCATAACTTGTTTTGACAGTGTATGAGTATTAACTGATGACTCAATTTGTCCGGCATTCGCTGCTTGAATAAAGTGGTTTACTTCATGGCGCATAAAGTGTTCATCAAATGGCTCAGAGAGCTCTTCAACTGTGCCATCGTTACCTATATATTGCATACGCTTTAATAAAGAGACTGCTTCGATACGAATACGGCCTTTTTCACCTTGGATCTCAGTAAAATTATCGCCTTGCGAGATTTTCGAATAGCTGATCACCGCTTGCTTATCTGCGTAATTTAATAATACATCGCCAGCTCCATCAACGCCGGTCTCAAGTAACACGGCGCTGGCTTTTACACTCTGAGGCGCGCCCCATAATGCGAGTAAAATATACAGCGGATAGATACCTAAATCGACTAATGCACCGTTAGCAAATTCTGGCAAGAAAGTATTTGGTCGCTCGCCATTTTTATATTTATCGTAACGTGATGAGTACTGACTATATTGACCAATATATTTGCGGGGTGTGCCAATCTTTGCAATTGCATTTTTTAAGCGTGCGAAGTTTGGTAAATGGGTGGTCATCATCGCTTCCATGTATAAGCGTTGATGTGTTTTGGCCGCCTGAATGATGGCCTCTAGTTCTTTACTATTAGCAGCCGAAGGCTTTTCACCTAAAACATGTTTACCGGCTTTTAAACACATTACAGCATATTCTTTGTGTAAGCTATTTGGCGCAGCAATGTAGACAGCATCGACTAATGGGTCTTCGCATACTTGCTCAATATTGGTAAACACCTTAGCCTTTTGAGCATCGTGCTTTGCAAGGAAAGCCTCGCCTGTTTGCTGCTCTCGAGAGCACACACCATATAAGGAGAATTGTTCAATTTGTTTAGCTGCACTCAGTAGTGTATCGCTTATAAAATTGGTACCTACAATCACAAAGTTCATGGTTACTCCTCGTTGTTTTGTGCAAGCCATGCTTGCCAATCCAGTTCAAACTTTTCCATTTGTTTATGTTTTTTGCTTAACAAATGTTTGTCTTCATCTTCTTGTGCCATATAAGGGCCTACGCGGCATAATGCACAGTGTTTATCACCTAAATAAGCGGGTAAAGTCAGCTTTTCAGTAATACTATTGTCAGTTTTTTCGCTAAATACATAGGTAATGCCGCTGGTGTCTTTAACGTGTTTATCGCGATCAACATTGCGAATTTTATAGCCAGGGAATAAATTAATATCGAATGGCATTTGTCCTAGATATTGGCAAGTCAGCCCTTGATTTAAGCTGCCTTCAATATTCCATTCGCGATAAGGTTTTACATCTTTAGAGGTGATGTAGCAGAGCATCGGGCCGTTTTTATCTAATGCGAACTGGCTTGCGTAGTCTAGGTAGCGATGCAACAAAGCACGGTTTAAAACATTCATACCACCTTGTTGGGTATTTGCCTTAAATGCAGCTTCACCTTTAAACGCGGGTATAAGTGGAAATTGAAAAATAACCACATCAAAACAAGCGCCATCTAAGCGCTGCCACGAGTCTGGCTTTGTTACATCAAACTCAGTGAGTGTTTCAATGTTAAGTTGTCGCAAGGCGCGAAGTGCATTGTCGGCATATTTTTGTTCTATGGTGTTTGCATCATCATAAGTTGAAGCAACAAGCTTGGCCGGTTTTATATAACGAGCAATAGAGTGTGAAAATGATAAATCACCATCGCCAACCGTTAATATGCGCCAACTAGGGTCTAAAAACATGTTGTTATTTGCCTTGTGCTGGCGTTGTTTCTTGTGCGATTTCAGGGCAAAGGGCTAAGCGAGTTTTAAGCCCTTCAATGGCTATTTGCTTAAAGATTAAGTTAAAACTAATCAATACGGCAATAACGATATGAATAGGACCATGGGTAAAACCCGCGTCTGTGTCAAAAAGCATTAAGCCGAATAACAAGAACATGGTAGCTAAAAATATTTCAATCAACTGATTTGAATATAGCTTTAAATTGCCTTGGTTTTTATGATCTTTTTTAATGTGAATCGCACAAAAAAACGGGATCACTTTTACTTTAAAGTGAGCGTTTTTTTCTACGTAATTTTCGCCAAGGTGGTCTAGTTTAGCGCGCAGTTGATCTATCATAGCAAGTCCTTAAAAAACTGAGCCGCGGATGTTACCGCAAACGCAAGAAAAGGGCTACTCAGGATAGATACTCATGCCAATTACAAATATGTGGCATACAAAAACCACAGACGTTAAAACAAAACGCATTTTTTGATAATCAACGTGATAGGTTTGCCACTGTGGTGAGCTTTTTTCAAATAACAGCACTAACCAAAAACTTGCTGCGAGCCAAGCCAGTGTCCAAGTTGCTGGTAAAAAGCTTAAAAAGCCAATCGGTAAGATAGGAATAATCGCTTTTATAGCATCAGCATGCGTTTGCTGTCCTGCATGCCATAAATTGCCAGCCATAAAGGCTAAAATAGCGATGCTATAAAAAGTGAAAAAGTCTAAGTTGACGGCATTACTTCCTGCAATAAGTGGCCAGCCTACGCAGCCTAAAAACGGTAGTAAACCTAAGTAACCGAGTTGAATGTGATTAATAAACTTTTCCATAATGACCTTAAAGCCGCCTAACTGGTATAAAATAACTCGTGGTTATTTTATACCAGTTAGGCGGCTAAAACGATCGCTTTATTATTGGCGTAATTCTCGACGCAGAATTTTGCCAACCGTCGATTTAGGTAATTGCTCCATAAAAATGATTGATTTAGGCACTTTATAAGCACTTAAGTTTTCGCGGCAATAGTCAGTCACTTGTTGCTCATCAATCTGCTCTTTTAAAGTAATGTAGGCACAGACACGCTCACCGGTTTTTTCATCTTTTGCACCAATAACGGCTGCTTCACAGATAGCCGGGTGCTGACAAAGTACGTTTTCAACTTCGTTAGGGTACACGTTAAAGCCAGAAACAATAATCATGTCTTTTAAACGGTCTACAATTTTGTAATTACCACTTGGTAGTTTTAGACCCACATCACCGGTTTTGAAAAAACCTCGTTTCATACATTTGTCGGTTTCGTCTTGGCGTTGCCAGTAACCCATCATCACCTGCGGGCCTTTAACAACAATTTCGCCTGACTCACCATCTGCAACAGGCTCGTCGTTTTCATCCCAAATTTCCACAGTAGTGTTTGAGAGTGGACGGCCAATACTACCAATTTCTTCTTTTTTAAAGTCGTTTAAGGTTGCAACAGGCGAAGTTTCTGATAAGCCATAGCCTTCTTTGATTGTACAACCTGTGGTGTTCATCCACGCATCAGCTGCAGCATGTGTTAAAGCTGCGCCCCCAGAGACGGTCATTTTTAGGTTTGAAAAATTCAGTGCCCTGAACCCTGGGTGCATACACAAGCCAATAAATAAGGTGTTAATCCCTGAAAAGTAATTAATCTCAAATGGTTCGATTTGCTTAACTAACGCATCTAAATCACGAGGATTTGGGATCAGTACGTTAAATTGCCCCATGGCAAATAGGCCAACCATATTCACTGTAAAGGCGTAAATATGATAAAGCGGAAGCGGGCAAATACCCGTTTCTTGACCGGGCTTTAAAATATTGTCAAAGCGCTCATTCATTTGCTCGGCATTGGCTAAAATGTTGCCATGACTAAGCATCGCAGCTTTGGCAACCCCTGTGGTGCCGCCGGTGTATTGTAAAACAGCAATATCGTCACGACTTGCTTGATGAGCATCAAGAGGGGCGAGTCTTTCACCTTGGCGAATGAGTTCGTTTAACGAAAATTGACTCTCTTGCAACGTCGGCTCAGCAACAGCCGCTGCAACAATAACGGTTTTGATCGACGTATCATTGATAACCGTTGCTAATTTATCGGTAAGAGCATCAAGAATAACAATGGCTTTAACATCTGCATCATTAAACTGATGTAGCATTTCACGGGCAGTATAAAGCGGATTGGTATTGACTACGATTAATCCTGCACGAAATGCTGCATAGGTAACGATAGGGTAATCAACAATATTCGGTAATTGAATGGCTATTCTGTCTCCAGCAACAAGACCACTTTGTTGTTGAAACCACTGTGCCAAGTAGCGAGACTGTTGTTCAACTTGGGCATAGCTGAGTGTTTTACCTGCACTGTTATAGGCAGGAAGATCAGCATAAGTTTGACACGTGTGCTCAATTAATTGTGTTAGGTTATCATGTGTGTTCATGGGGATTCCTTAGCGTGTTGTTCTTATTAATTGTTGTTTAATGAGGCGATCCATCACAGAACCCATTATCCAATTCGGTAAGTAACGACTCATGATATAGGTTAGTTTAGATTGTAAGCCTAGGATCACCATTAATTTTTGTTTATCTAAGCCTCGCAGAATATGCTTTGCGGTATCGATAGGGTTTGCCACAGCTATATGTTTTTCGCTTTCGCAAATTAAGCTGATTTTTATGTTATTTGGCTTAAATTTCTTGCGTAGCTTTTTGGCTAAAATCAAAGCGCTTGGTTGTGGCGTAAATTTAGTTGCATCAATAAGGGGGGATGTGATTGCTAGGTGGCCGTTCATGCTTAAGTGTGGCGTTATTAGTGTTGCAAAGTGCTGACAAGCAATACTATTTTCTTTACTTAGTTGCTCATTGGTACTGCAGCTAAAAATGGCTAAATCTGGTTTGCCTATCGCTGCGATTGCATTATTTACTTGAGTTTGCAGCGCTTCATTATCGCAGATATGCGTAGCAAAATACTCAATGTATTGGTAATCATCAGCAAGCTCACTTAACGATTGTTTTGTTTGTTCGTTGAAATGTACGTCAAATAAAGCGACATCGTCACCACGGCTAATATATTGCTTTGCCAATTCGAACCCAATGCCACTGTTGGCACCGGTAATAAACACTCTTCTTAACATTGCACGACCACTAATTAGCGAAACTAGCTAGTCAATATATATAAATTGTTAACAGAAAACTTAGCTTTAAACGACCCGTTTTTAACTTTTTACGCCATTAGCTCGAGTGTAACTTACGATAATCTTTTGGTGGAATGCCATACCAGCGCTTAAAAGCGCGAGTAAACTCGCTGTAATTAGAAAAGCTTAAGATATCTGATATGTTCGATAAACTGAGGCTAGATTCTGTTAAATATTGGTGTGCTAGATTACAGCGTACATCATCGACTAATTCACGAAAGGTTGTGTCATGCTTTGTTAAGTGACGCTGCAAGCTACGAGCACTCATTGATAGCTTTTCGGCTATTAGGTTTACGCCAAACTCTTCGTGGAGTAAGTATTGCTTGATAAGTACTTCAACATGATCTGCAATGTTTTCGCGTTTTGTGTCTGCTGGCTGTCCAAGCTGTTGGCTAAGTATAGAAAACAACTGCTTATCTGAATTCTTAATAGGGAGCTTTAGGTATTTTTTCTCAAATACTACTGCGGTGTGTGCACAGTTAAATACCGGAACTTGGCCAAGAGCTTGACGATAAACACTCGGATTTTCATCGCAGCTATGGGGAAGCTCCAAGCGGTGGAGTTTTATTTGATCATCGGTTAATTGTTTTAATAAATTGACCCCGACGCTTAAAGCTAAGTCGGCACCATGATAAACGCTCACCTTTAGGCTCGTGCGAACAAAAAACGATAGCTTTACATAGTCTTGGTCTACTTCAAGGAGTAAGTCAGCGCTATTTTGATGAACATGATAGTACTTAGTTAAATTTTTTAGCGCCATTTCAAGGGTGTCGCAATTGCCCATCAAATAACCAACAGACCCTAAAATATTCAAGCTTTGCCAACGGCCTAATTCTAGCCCGAAATAGGGCAGGTTTAATTCTTTCGCCGTGAGTTCTAATAGCTGAATGAGTTGCTGATACTGCACAAAGTTATTGGCATCTTGTAGTTGTTTTCTGTCTAAACCAACGCGCGATAATAGTGCGTCAGGGTTCACCAATTTACTTTCGATCAGTTCAATATAGCCGTGTAGAGCAGATACTCTAATTAGATCGGGTGCTTGTGTTAATCGGGGCATAGTGTGCTCTTTTTTAGTGCGTTGGCGTAAAAAGTAAAAAAAATTTCGTTAAAAGTAAAGTAATATAGGTCATTAAAGTTTAACAATGTATTAACTGATTGGCCTGTTGACTGCAATTAAGGCTGTAACGTGCTTAGAGGAACACACAATGAACTACTCAAAAGTTTTTATCAGTGGCGGCAATGGTTTTATTGGCCGCACTCTCGCACGCTACTTTAAAGCGCATGGGGTCGATGTATGCGGCGTTGATTTAACACCCTGTGAAGAATTTAACATTGTTGCTGGTAATTTGAATGAGCCAGCGAGTTGGCGCTCATTAATGAATGACTGCGATTTAGTTATTCATACAGCGGCAATTGTTTCAAATGCGTTTAGCTATAAACAAACATGGCAGGCGAATGTGGGTTGGACGAAAAACTTACTCGATGCAGCGGTGGCTGCAAACACAGTAAAGCGCTTTATTCATATTTCGTCGACGGCCGTCTATGGTAGTGATTGGCAAACTGATATTAAAGAAGATGCGCCTTTGTTCCCTGATGGCAGAGCCTATAACGATTCGAAAATGATGAGCGAGCATTTATCACTAAGCTATCACGCTAGTAAAAAACTCAATGTCACAATAATTCGCCCTGGCGATGTCTATGGGCCCGGCTCAAGACCGTGGATAGCTTACCCATTACAAGAAATCGCCAAAGGCAAGTTCATGGTACCAGAGGGCATGTTTGGGCCTGTTTATATTGATGATTTAGTCAAAGGCATTTACCAAAGTGCCATGAGCGACGATGCAAGCGGTGAAATTTTTAATCTATCAGGCCCTGAGCAAGTGACTAATCAAGTTTATTTTAATTACTTGGCACAGGCACATGGGAAAAATCACGTCACAGTAGTGAATTTGGCTTTAGCGTTAAAGCTAACAGGGTTCATTGAGTGGTGTTATCACCTTGTTGGTAAAACCACAGATATCAATCCGTCGACCATGCGCATGCTAAGTCGTAAAAGTGCAGCGTACAGTAATGAAAAGGCGCAGAACATTTTTGGTTATAAACCAGAATTTACATTACAGCAAGGTATGCAACATGCATTGCAGTGGGCGTATGAACAAGGGCTGTGTAAAGAAGAACCACGCACAGATACCGCCACAGCAAATTAAAGGCAACTAGTTAACTTATTGAAAGCAAGTGAAAAGAGGGCACACACATGGCATTACCAGATATTATTAATCATCAAGATTTCTTACTGACTATTCATACAAATGATGAAAAGCTAATTAAAAACGCTTTACCAGGCGTGCACATTTATCCACTCATGCTCGATTCTGAGAATGGGGTATGGGTATTACGCGTTTTATTTGAGCCGGGTACGGTTTTGCCAAAGCACTTTCATACTGGGGTTGTACATTTATATACCCTAGCAGGCAGCTGGCACTACACAGAATACCCTGACGATTTACAAGTGGCTGGTAGCTATTTGTTTGAGCCAGGCGGTTCTATTCATCAATTTCAAGTACCAGCAGACAACACTGAAGTGACCGATACCTTTATGGTGGTTATGGGATCTAACATTAACTTTGACCCAGATGGTAACTATATGAACATTATGGATGCAGGTTGGATTGAGCAAGTGATGTTAGCAGCCGCAAAAGAGCAAGGAATTGAGCCTAACTACATTAAACCAAAGAGTTTATATGGTTTTAGTAAGTAATTTTATTCCCTGAAGTGAAAGCCCTTGATTACATAAGTGATTGAGGGCTTTATAGTTTTTGATATATCCAACCTTTCAATCTAAAAAACAAATCAATTTAATCTAAACAATCAATTTTATTTTGATCGCTCACACCTCTATTGTATTAATCAAGCAGACGCAAGGCTGCGTTAATTAAACTTTTTTTAAATACATCAATGAGGAATATTATGAGCACTTCATTAATTAACACAAAACTACAATCATTCAATGCAACAGCTTACCACAACGGTGACTTTGTAGAACTAACAGAAAAAGACGTGCTAGGTAAGTGGTCAATCTTCTTCTTCTACCCAGCAGACTTCACTTTCGTGTGTCCTACAGAGCTTGGTGATGTTGCTGATTACTACGAGCAGCTTCAAGAAATGGGTGTTGAAGTTTACTCAGTATCAACTGACACGCACTTCACTCACAAAGCATGGCACGATACGTCTGACACAATTGGTAAAATCAAATTCCCAATGATTGGTGACCCTACAGGTCGTATTACACGTAACTTCGGTGTGATGATTGAAGAAGAAGGTCTTGCTCTTCGTGGTACATTCGTAATGAACCCTGAAGGCGAAATCAAAGTAATCGAAACTCACGACTTAGGTATCGGTCGTAGCGCGAAAGAGTTAGTACGTAAAGTACAAGCTGCACAGTACATTGCTAATCACGACGGTGAAGTATGTCCTGCATCATGGCAGCCAGGTGAAGAGACACTTGCACCTTCACTAGACCTAGTAGGCAAAATCTAATTTGCTACAGCATTAAACGATAGCAAAGCTTTGCTTTGCTATCTCAATGCAACCTTAATTGCCCATCACAACTCACATTAAGCACATTAGCGGGTGATGGGCAGTTATCCCTAAAATTTTTCTAGATTATTTATTCTGAACTCAAGGGCTAAGCCATGTTAGATACGAATATCAAAAACCAATTAACAAGCCACTTTGCTTCTATTACCAGCCCTGTTGAGCTGCTTATCGCCTTGGATGACAGCAATAAATCAACAGAACTTAAAAACTTAGCAAACGATTTAGCTTCGTTAAGCGACAAATTCTCGGTGCGAGATAACCCTAGCCAAGATGTGCGTCGTCCATCTATGGTGGTATCTTCACCTATTAACAATACGCAAATCACATTTGCGGGTGTGCCTATGGGCCACGAATTCACAAGCTTGATCCTTGCTCTACTGCATACAGGCGGTCATCCAAGTAAGGCATCAGAGATTGAAATTGAACAAATTAAATCATTGCCTGGGCCGCTTAACTTTGAAGTGTATATTTCATTGAGTTGTCAAACATGTCCGCAAGTAGTGCAAGCACTTAACCTGATGGCGGCACACAATGAAAATGTTACGGCTACGATGATTGATGGCGCCTTGTTCCAAGACGAAGTGAACGAGCGTAATGTGTTAGCAGTACCGGCTGTGTACTTAAATGGTGAGTTATTCAGCCAAGGCGCTGTAAACTTGACTGATATCTTAAATAAAGTAGATACCAAAGCGGCTGCACGCCAAGCCGAAGCACTGAACGATAAAGAGTTATTCGATGTACTTGTTGTTGGTGGTGGCCCTGCAGGCGCTTCTGCGGCAATTTATTCAGCACGTAAAGGCTTAAATACGGGTGTGGTTGCAGAGCGTTTTGGTGGTCAGGTATCAGACACATTAGCAATTGAAAACTTTATATCAGTTAAAGCGACTGAAGGCCCTAAATTGGTTGCACAACTTGAAGAGCACGTAAAAGAATACGATGTTGATGTTATGCAAAACCAACGTGCGGCATCGCTTACTAAGCAAGATAATTATCAAATTACGCTAGAAAATGGCGCGGTTTTAAATGCTAAATCTGTGGTATTAGCAACTGGTGCACGCTGGCGTGAAATGAATGTACCCGGTGAGAAAGAGTATCGCGGTCATGGCGTTGCTTACTGTCCTCACTGTGATGGTCCGTTATTTAAAGGCAAAGCGGTAGCAGTAATCGGCGGTGGTAACTCAGGTATTGAAGCTGCAATTGACCTTGCAAACATTGTTGAGCATGTCACCGTGCTGGAGTTTGCTGATACCTTACGTGCTGATGAAGTACTTATTCGTAAAGCAAATAGCTTAAACAACATTACTATTATCAAAAACGCGCAAACGACTGAAGTTGTTGGTGATGGTAAACGAGTAACAGGCTTAAGCTATATTGACCGCATCTCTGGCGATGAAAAATCACTTGAGCTTGCAGGTATCTTTGTGCAAATCGGCTTGGTGCCAAACACTGAATGGTTAAAAGATTCAGCGTTATCACTGACTCGCTTTGGCGAAATCGAAATTGATAGCAAAGGTGCAACATCATTACCGGGTGTTTACGCGGCAGGTGATGCAACAACAACGCCGTTTAAGCAAATCATTATTGCTATGGGCAGTGGTGCAACGGCAAGCTTAGGTGCATTTGATTACTTAATTCGCCACAGCGATGAAACTCAAAGTACAGAAGATGCAGCTTAATTAGCTACATAAACAATGACTCTTGATTAGGCAGCTCACACCCATAGCTGCCGCTTTAAAGCCGCCCTCTCCAAAGGCGGCTTTGTTTTTATTAATACAGCTATTGATACTGCGCTGCAGTAATAAACTCCTCAAAACTTTCACACCAAATAACTACTGTATTGTAATCACTGACATCGATACCTTGTGGTACAACTAATTTAAAGCCATTGAACGAACGCACCCCTGAAACACGCTGCATTGTGCCTTTTTGTGCTAAGAAATCGGCTTCGTTATCAATAAAGTTTCGCGATAGATAAAGCTGATAGTCAGGCCCAGGTGATAACGTGCCCTGCATAGAAATAGCATCATTCGTTAGATACACCTTGCCATCACCATAATGCAAGCGGTCTGAGCCTTTGAGATCGGGCTTAAACGTTGCACTAAACTGCGATCGACCTTGATGCTGCTTCAAAATAGCAATATCGGGTGCTGGTTGTTCAGTTAAAATAGGTAAACTGTACACTCCAGCTATAAAACCCGCTGCAAAAATCGCCAATGTCATAATGGTAATTATCAGCGCTTTTAGCATGCTTACTCCTTATTTTTTAGCGTTATGATGTGACGTTGCTTTAAAGAAAATTGTTTTTCAACATCACCAAAGTATTGCAAATAGAGCTTCTCAAGTTCACCTGATTGCTGCAATTTTTGCATACCTTGTTCTAGTATATCTCTAATGTGTTGATTCTCTTTGCTTAAGTAAAAGTAATAGTCACTGGGGTATTGCAATATAATGTTTGGTGCAATAACAAAATTGAACTGCTTTAGTTTATTCAGTTCGGTGCCAATAGCCAGTACTGAGCGTGGAAAGTAATCACCGAGTCCAGTTTCAAGGGCTTTTACCATCCCTGGGTAATCAAGCTCGCCATTGACTGTTAAACCATTGTTTTTCAGTACGGTATAATCAGACCAGCTCTGTTTTTGTAGGCCAACCAAGGGAGTTAAATCAGCAAGGGTTTCGATGTTGCTAAACTTTTCTTGATCTTCATGGCGAATAATAAGCAAACGTTGGCCGTGTAAGCCCTTGTAGAGAGGAATAGTCGTTCTGACTAATGAATCAGTTTGCTGCTGGGGTAAAGAAAGCCATGCTAAGGTAATTGTTTTATTATGGCTTAGCTGCTCTACAACACGTTTATTATTCATAGGCCTAATATTGTAAAGCAGTACAACATCCGCACCCATTGCGGCAAAACTTTTGTCGAGAATATCGTGAATATATTGATTTTTCGCCGCATCGTTATAGCTAGGTTTAGCAAGCTGAATAACAATTTGTTCATGAGCTAATACTTGTAGACTCGACAGAGCAAATGTCATTAAAAATATCAGTATTGCTCTGTTCATTAATTTAAGTCCTTTTTTGAGCGCAGGTTTATAGGACTATACTTTGAAAACATGCACCTGCTGTTGTAGACGCGAAGCCAGTGAGGCCAACTCTTGGCTGGCTTGTGCATTTTGTTGCGAGCTTTCGCTAACCAGTGAAATGCTACTACTAAATTCATTAATATTACAGCTTAGTTCGTTTGCAACAGTGGTTTGCTCATCCGTTGCGGTGGATACTTGGTTGTTCATATCGGCGATAAGTGCCATTTCTTGAGTAATTTCAGTCAGTAATTGTGATGAGCGCTCTGCGTATTCAACACTTTGTTTAGCACTTTCGTCTGCATTGCCCATGGCGGTAACTGCTTGCTGCGCCATTGCTTGTAGTTTACTGATCATTTCGTTAATACTGGCTGTGGCTTTTTGCGTGTTGTGCGCAAGCTGCCTGACTTCATCGGCTACCACTGCGAAACCGCGACCCGACTCACCTGCGCGTGCTGCTTCAATGGCCGCATTTAATGCAAGTAAATTGGTTTGTTCTGCAACACCTTGGATCATCATTACCACTTGATTGATATCGGTTGATTGTGTATTTAACTCATTGATTAGTTTTGTATTCGCATTAACGATATGTGATAAACGGTTTATTGCATCGATATTTTCTTGCACAGACTGCTGACCCTGTTTAGCAGTTTTATCAGTGTGAGTGGCTTTTTCTGATGTTGATAATGCATTTGCGGCCACTTGCTCAATGGCACTACTCATTTGCGTAATAGCGGTGGCAATCATCGCCGATTGATGTTCTTGCTCTGTGGCTGTGCTTGCAACTTGGTCGCTAATTGAGTTCATTTGCTCAGCAGCGGATGAAAGGGTGAGTGTTGCGCTGGTTACATCATTTACAAGTGCATGAATGCGCTCCATCATGGCATTAAAGTGGTTTGCTGCTTGAGCTATTTCGTCATTACCATGGGTTTTGGCGCGCAGACGCAAATCGGCATTTTCTGAGATAGAGCCTATCGTTTCACTAAGCGATAACAATGGGTTATGAATAGACCGGTAAATGATAAAGGCAATAGCCAGCAACAGAATAATTAAAATTGTGATAGAGGCAGTCATAGCGATACTGACTTGAGCAAAATCTTTATCTGCGGCGTTTTTAAACTTGTTAGCCTCATTGATTTGTAAGCTTATTAGCCCTTGATAGCTTTCGCTCAGTGGGTCAAACACATCATAAAGACTTTTTACGAACACCTCGTTAGGCACTGCTTTAAGTTGGTCACTTTTTACTTGGTTTAAAAATGTGCTTAGTTCGCTTTCTACTACAGCTAGATTCTTTTCCACGATATTAACTAAGCGCTGCTCTTCTGTCGTGAGCTTGGTCCCTAAGTAGCTTTTCCATTTGCTATCAGCAACATTTTTTGCATTTTCAACGGCGGCTAGAAAGTCAGTTTTTGAAATTTGTTCAGCGCGGTATTTATGGAATAGATCAACAATGCTAACTGCGTAATTGTCCGATACTGTTTTTATTTGCTCAAGGGGGATGACTCTATCGTCATACAAACTGTCGATGCCTTTTACCATGCCCGACATAATAGACATTGTAAAAATAGAGGTGATCACAAAAACTGTAACCGGTAACAAAGCCAAGACGGCTAATCGCGTACGAACGGTGTAGTTATTTAACATGGGCGTGCAAATTTTTGTAAGGACTTAGTATTAAAGCTAATAGATAAATGGTTTTAAGCAAGTTTTTGCAATGATGATTTACGCTCAATATAACTAAGCCATCAAATTATTCAGTTTTTGCGGGTAACGGACTCCCGCTTTACTATAGTAGGCGCGTATTTGAAGGTGCTTCCTTGTTGAGGTGTTTCTCCAGCGCGGTATGCAAGCGCAAGTTCAGTTGCTTTCATTGCCATCATCTCGATAGGGTAGCGCAGAGTTGTTAATTTTGGGCGGCAGTATTTAGCTAGTAAAACATCATCATAACCGATGATAGAGACTTCATTGGGCACATCAATATTGTGATCTTGAAGCATTGTCATTGCGCCTGATGCCATTGCATCGTTATATGCCAGTACAGCAGTAAAGTCAGCACCTTTGGCTAAGAGGTTTTGCATGGCTATTTCGCCGCCTTGTTGATCGGGGGTGCTAAGCTCAATCATCGTGTCATCTAAGAAAATATTGTGCTTTTCTAATTCAGATTTAATACCTGCTAAGCGGTTGCTTGGATCATCAATATCATATTGACTGCTAACAACAGCAAATTTCGTATGACCTTGCTTAAGCATATGCTTAGCCATTGTTTTACCGCCACTTATATTGTCTAGCCAAATACAGCGATGGCTAATTTGCGGTATATAACGGTTGATCAGTACAAACCCCGGTACCGTATTTGCAAAATTTATTAGCGTCTCATCATCAAGAGCTTTGCTATGCACAACCATCGCATCACAACGGTGTTCTAATAATGTTTCAATTGCCTTTAGTTCAGTCTCTTTCTTTATTGAACCAGTACTGATTAATATTTGAGAGTTATTTTTTCTGGCTATGGTTTCTATACCATGGGCCATGGTAGCAAAAAAAGGATCTGAAAGTTCAGGTAAAACAATCCCTAATGATTGACTGCGTTGAGTGACGAGTGCACGGGCATTCGCATTGGGCCGATAACCAAGTTCTTGCATTACTCGCTTTACTCGTTTTCGGGTAGCATCACCCACTTTTGGGCCGTTATTAACCACGCGAGATACTGTTGCTAAGGATACACCTGCAATTTGAGCAATATCTTTTATGGTTGCCATCTTACTCCTGTCCCTAACTATATTACTGTACTAACTCATCAGATATTAAACGACTTTACACTTTTATCCTAGCAATAAAAGAGTGGACTTATCTAAATAATCAAAAATTGCTTTATCATTTAAAGGTAAACGTTTACCCTTAGATCTACTTTGGAGGTTTTTATGAATATTTTAGTCACCGGTGGGGCTGGGTATATTGGCTCTCACACACTTATCTCATTGATCGAAAATAACCATAATGTCATTGTGGTAGATAACTTGGTAAATAGTAAATATGAGGCAATCAGAAGGGTTGAGCGTATTACTGGGCGAAAAGTTATCTTTTATGAATGCGATATCAGAAATGAAAGTTCGTTAAGTAGTATATTTTCAGCACATCAAATTGATGCCGTGATTCATTTTGCTGGACTTAAAGCTGTTGGTGAATCAGTCATGGAACCCTTAATGTATTACGATAATAATGTACACGGGACTTGTATTTTATTAGAGGTCATGAAAAAGCATAACGTCAAAAACTTAGTTTTTAGTTCGTCAGCCACCGTGTATGGTGATCCATCAAGTGTGCCTATTGATGAAGACTTTCCTGTAAAAGCCACCAATCCTTACGGAAGAAGTAAGCTGTTTGTTGAAGAGATATTGCAAGACTTTGCACAAGCTAATAACGCTATATCTATAATAATTCTAAGATATTTTAATCCGGTTGGCGCCCATAAAAGTGGCTTAATAGGTGAAGACCCTCTTGGGATCCCGAATAACCTAGTGCCATTTATAGCGCAAGTTGCTGTTGGTAAACGCGATAGCTTAGCTGTATTTGGTAATGATTACCCGACAACAGACGGTACAGGTGTGCGAGATTATATTCACGTTGTAGATTTAGCTGAAGGCCATGTCGCAGCCCTTGAAGCTAAAAATGGTCAGTGTGGCGTACATATCTACAACCTAGGAACAGGCCAAGGGACAAGTGTGCTAGGTGTTGTTGCTGCTTTTGAAGTTGCAAGTGATAAACAAATTCCATGTTCAATTCAGGGGCGGCGTCCTGGTGATGTTGCTGCTTGTTATGCTAATGCAGATAAAGCTAAAGCTGAGCTTGGATGGCAAGCGAAACTCAGTATGGAAACAATGATGCAAGATGTATGGCGCTGGCAATCTAAGAACCCTAACGGGTACCTCTAAGTTATGAACAAGTAAAGAGCGCTAATTCAGGCGGTTCTTTACTTGCTTTAATTATCAAATTAACCCCTATTCGACGCTAAGAAATTTCTTAAATAGTAGACTTTTAGTATAGCGCTATTTATATAAATTAAATATATTTCATGATGTTATGTTTATATAATGTTGTTACATGTTAAAAGTTGGTTTTTTAGAATCGGTAATAGGTTGCGAGAGGTAGGGTAATCGTTTACCCTCTGGTAATCATTAATAATAAATTGCAGGATAAAAATGATGAATAGCATCTTTGATCCCTCTGAACATCCCCATCGACGCCTTAATCTTCTAACAGGCGATTGGGTTCTTGTTTCTCCTCACAGAGCCAAGCGACCATGGCAAGGACAATCTGAAAAAACAGAGCTTGTTGCAGAGAAAAGCTATGATGAAACGTGTTATTTATGCGCTACTAATACCCGCATTAATGGTGAAGTAAATCCAGACTATAGCCAGACATTTGTTTTTGAAAATGATTTTGCAGCTTTAAAAACAGATTCTCCTGTTTTTGAAAGTGATGATCCATTGCTAAAGCTGTCTGTGGAGCAAGGCTGTAGTCGAGTAATTTGTTTTTCACCGGATCACAGTAAAACTTTACCTTTATTAAAAGCAGAAGATATGCAAGCCGTTGTAAAGTGTTGGCAGCAACAAACAGCTGAATTAGGTGAGCAATATAAGTGGGTTCAGGTTTTTGAAAATAAAGGAAGCATAATGGGGTGTTCAAACCCACATCCTCATGGGCAGGTGTGGGCACAATCACAACTTCCTACTTTGGCGTTAAGAAAAGCTGAAAACTTTGATCAGTATTATAAAGAGCATAATCGCGCCTTGTTACAAGATTATGTTCAAAGGGAGCTCAAAGAAGGTGACCGTGTTGTTTGTGAGAACGAATTTTGGTGCGTAGTCGTACCATATTGGGCTGCTTGGCCTTTTGAAACTTTACTTCTGCCTAAGTTTGCTATTGAGCGGATGAGTGAACTACCAGAACAAGCGGTTGCTCCTTTAGCTGATATAGTTCAGCAAATTACAACTCGCTACGATAACTTATTTAATACTTCATTTCCTTACTCTATGGGATGGCATGGTGCTCCATTCGATGGGCAATCTCATCCAGAATGGACATTGCATGCCCATTTTTTCCCTCCTCTATTACGTTCAGCAACAGTGAAAAAGTTTATGGTCGGTTATGAAATGATGGCAGAAGCCCAGCGAGATTTAACACCAGAGCAAGCAGCAGAGAGATTGCGTGCACTCAGCTCTACTCATTACAGGAATGCTCAGTGATGTTTGCAAAAGAAATTATAACGAACACTTTTTTAGAAATATTTAATCGTAAGCCAGAGATCCATGTTACTGCGCCTGGTCGTGTTAACTTAATCGGTGAACATACAGACTATAATCAAGGCTTTGTATTTCCTGTTGCAATTAACTTCGGTACTCAAATTGTCGCGGCGAAGCGAAGCGATAAAACTATCCGCATTATTGCCGCTGATTATGAATTTGAATTAAATCAGTTCGAATTAGATGAAATCGAGCATGTTCAAAACCCAAGCTGGAGTAATTACATTCGTGGTGTGGTTGGGGTTTTATATCAACAATATCCACAGCTGCAAGGTGCCGATCTGATCGTAAATGGCGATGTTCCACAGGGAGCTGGATTGAGCTCTTCAGCTTCATTTGAGGTTGCAATCGTAAAAACATTTAATGAGCTTTATGGTTTAAAAATAGACGGTGTAAGTGCTGCATTAATAAGTCAAAAGGCTGAAAATGAATTTGTTGGTTGTTCATGCGGTATTATGGATCAGCTTATTTCTGCTCTTGGCAGGAAAGGCAAAGCAATGCTATTGGATTGTGAGACTCTATCGTACGAGCACTCTGTAATTGATGATAACTATCGGTTATTAATTATTAATTCAAACGTAAAGCGTGGATTAGTTGAGAGTGAGTATAACTCACGCCGAAAACAGTGTGAAATGGCAGCTCAAATAATGGACATTTCCTCATTGAGATATGCGACGATGACACTGTTAGAAAAATATAAATCTATATTGGGCAATTTAATCTATCGCCGTGCCAAGCACATTGTTACAGAAAATGAGCGCACTTTAGCAATGTTTAGTGCCTTGAAAAATAAAAATGATGCTGACATTAGTAAACTAATGAGACAGTCACATGCATCAATGCGTGATGATTTTGAAATAACAACACCTGAAATTGATTATTTAGTTGGACTTATTGATGAGCAATTACAGGGGCGCGGTGGCGTTCGTATGACAGGTGGTGGTTTTGGTGGTTGTGTTGTGGCATTAGTCCCTGCTGATCTTGTTCCAGAGGTCATAGAGTGTGTAGAACAAAATTATCAATATAAAACAGGATTAAAAGAAAGTATTTTTGTCTGTACCGCAGAGCAAGGTGCTTTTTAGATGTATATCAGTAACTAGCTGATAATTGACAACAATAATAGCGTGTGCAAGTTAGTAAGCACGCAAATTTGAGGGTAAGCTCATGTTGGAAAATTTCGATTTCGGTGTGTTTATAATCTATGTGTTGGTCTTACTGGCTATTGCACTATGGATTTCACGTGAAAATAACTCCCATGAAAAGAACACAGAAGACTACTTTTTAGCAAGTAAATCATTACCTTGGTGGGCAATAGGCGCCTCACTTATTGCATCAAATATTTCGGCAGAACAAATAATTGGTATGTCTGGATCAGGTTATGCTATAGGGCTAGCAATTGCTTCTTATGAGTGGATGGCAGCAATTACCTTAATATTGGTCGGTAAATATCTATTGCCAATTTTTATTAAAAATGAAATTTATACAATGCCCCAGTATCTGGAAAAGCGATTCGACAAACGGGTAAAGTTGACCTTAGCAGTATTTTGGTTAGCTGTTTATTTGTTTGTAAATTTAACTGCCGTCTTATGGTTAGGTGGCCTTGCTATACAAACCGTTGCCGGAGTTGACTGGATGTATGGCATGATTTTCTTGGCGGTATTTTCGGTTGCTTACTCACTATATGGTGGGTTAAAAGCGGTTGCATATACTGACATTATTCAAGTTGTATTATTAGTATTTGGCGGTTTATTACTTAGTTACTTGGCTTTGGATGCTGTAGCAGATGGTGAAGGTATGATTGCTGGCTTCAAAGTTTTAAGTACACAATTACCCACTCACTTTGACATGATTTTAAGCCCTGAAAATGAGCATTATTTGAGTTTGCCTGGCATATCCGTATTAGTAGGCGGTTTATGGGTAATGAACATTAGCTATTGGGGATTTAACCAGTATATTATTCAGCGTGCACTCGCAGCTAAGAGTGTCGGCGAAGCACAAAAAGGAATCGTTTTCGCAGCATATCTTAAGTTATTAATGCCGCTAATCGTGGTGCTTCCGGGGATTGCTGCTGTTATCTTGTATCCTACACTTAATACGCCAGATCAAGCCTATCCAACAATGATGTCGTTAATGCCGGTGGGTATTAAAGGGTTAGTCTTTGCTGCTTTAGTTGGGGCAATAGTGTCGTCTTTAGCATCAATGACAAATAGTATTTCAACTATTTTTACGATGGACATTTATCGTTTAATTAAACCAACTGAGAGCCAAAATCATTATGTAACTGTTGGCCGAGTGGTAACGGTGTTCTCATTGATAGTTGCCTTAATTACTGCACAACCATTGTTAGGGGAATTTGATCAAGCCTTTCAATACATTCAAGAGTTTACAGGGGTATTTACTCCTGGGATTGTTGTTATCTTCTTAATGGGTATGTTTTGGAATAAAGCTAATTCACTAGGCGCATTAGCGAGTGCTTTAGGATCTGCTGTTATCTCATTTTTACTTCGTGCTTTTTGGCCTGAGCTACCATTTATGGATCGAATTGGATTAGTTTTCTTATTGTGTTTAGTATTGTGTGTGATTGTATCTTTACTTACCCAATCAACCTCAAAAGATTCTGCAGCGTGTGCTGATACAAAATCAGTGTGCTTTAATACGAGCTTTGGATTTAATATCGGCTCTATTGGTGTTGCAGCAATTCTTACTGTGCTATACGCTGTTTGGTGGTAAAAAAGCCAGTTTTCACTGGCTTTTAATTAACTGTTTAGTGGCCGCGACGAGGTACTTGTCGCGGCATTTGTCTTTGTGTATTACGGCGCATTTGTTGGCGCTGCATACCTTGCTGACGTGCTCTATTTGCCCTATTTAATTGCTGCATACGATTTTGTTGCCTATTTTGAGTGTGCTGGCGTTGCTGTAATGTTTGCTTCGCTTTACTTTTATCTATGCTTTGCAATTTATTTTGCACTTGTTGGCGGTCAATATTTTGTGCCCGATCTTTGATTTGTTGCTGTTTATCGGTAGGTAATGTTTGCCATTTACCCTCAATACGTTGTTGCCATTTATCGGCATCACGCTTGAGCACGTTACCTTTTTGATCCGCAAACACGTTGTTTGCTTTATCGCGTTGGCTGATGGCTGTTTTTAAATCGCGTTTCACTTGCTGCTTTGAAGCAAGACGAGATTTACTCTGATCGCGTTTATAAATATTATGCCTTGGTTGCTTATTATGGTGGCCAGGTTTATGACCGACATTAATTTTGTTACCAATATTGATGTTGCCATTATTAATAATAACTGGGCCGCGGTAACCACCGCCATACCAGCCATTACAGCAATGATAAGGTCGATAATGGGTTGGCCAACCAACATTCCATTTCATACCTAGATTTAAAAAACCATTGCTCCAACTTAAGCCAAACGACCAACCTGTCCAGTTGTTATAGCCAATATTAAACCCCCAAGTTGGTGGGCGAGGGTAGTAGTAGCCACCGCCCCAGTATGGCGGGTAATACCAACCCGTTCCATACACTGGCACGCCATAATAAGGGTATGACCACATGTAACCTGGGTAATAACCAACATACACCACCTCAGGAGTTGATTCGTATACCTCGACGTAAGTGACGTTGTAAACGGGGGAGCTTGGAGGGATTTTTGCGATGTCATCTTTTGGAATTCTATCAGCAACAAGCCAAGGCCCTTGTGCGGAATCTGCCTTAAACCACACCGCATTATCGACTGCATAATATTTGCCTTTAATTTGCAGCACTTGTGCATCGGTATTAATGGCATAAGAAACTTGCGTGCCCGGGATACGTTCAAACTTAGGTTTGCCATCATAATACACAGTTAAACTTGTGTCTTTACGGCTGATAGCCGCTGTTTGCGGCACTTTTGCATCTAATACTGCTTCGTCAGCTTCTTCAGTGCCAGCAACTGAAACTCTGAGACCCCCTAAATCTGATTCAGGTGGAATATTGGCAAAGCTTTCGGGTAGTTCGTCGCCGCGTACAAATGTCCATGGGCCTGTTTGTTGTTTTGCGCGATACCAACGTCCAGATAACAAGACATACATGTTATTCGTTTGCATTTCACGTAGCCACGGGGTTTCAGTGTTAAACACATACATGAGCTCGCCACCAGTTAAGCTTTTCCATTTAGCTGCGCCATCAGTTGCAATAAGTTCGGTGGGTTTAGTTGTAACAACAATGGCTGGTGGCGCACTTAGATCTGAGCTTTCGGTATCTTTAGGAAGCATTTTTACAAGTTCAGCCGGTGGCGACTGAGTATAGTCATAAGGTCCTTTTGCTTGTTTTGCCTGATACCAAAATTGCCCATCGGTGAGATAACAAAGTTTGCTTTTGCTATCTTTAATCACTGTCATGGCGGTGTTTAAAGCCCGCTCATATTGGCTGTTTTCAATTTTACTAAACTTAGGTTCACCATCAAAACTCAATAATACTGACAGTTGCTCTTTGAAAATAATCGTTGGAGGGTCGGTTTTTAATTGCGTTAAACTTTGTTCTGCTGCTTCTGCACTTTCAAGGCTGGCGGTGAGTTGCGAAAGCGAGGTTTCGAATTGACTGGCTTTTATTGCTTCATTAACGACAGCAGTAAATTTTTGTTCTTCTGCATCTTTTGATTCAGGCCAGCGTACATCGGTGACTGTCATATTGCGAACGGTGACGGTATCGTTTTCGCGATCAGTATCTAATTTAGCTCTAAACCAAAATACGCCAAACACAGCGTCATTGCCTGAAACCGAAAATGACATTGCTGCACGGGCTGTTAAAGTATTACCGTTTAGTTTCTCGGGTTGTGGCTGGTAAACAATGAGTGTGCCTTGTGACGTTTGCACTTGTTGAGGCCACTCAATGGCTTGGCTAAAAAATGAAAACAAACATAGAAAAGAGAGTATTAAAGCCCTGCAGTCAATAATAAAAGGTAGGGGGAGTTTCATGGTCAATCCTTGGCTAACATAACTCTTTAAAGTATAGCCAATGACCTCGAAAACGCTTAAAAATTGTTCCTATTTTTAAAGCGTTAGCTTAGGCAACTTGAGTTAAAAAATGTGAGCCCGCATTTAAGCCCATTTCATAGCCCGCACTGAGTTTTTCAAATGATTTGGTTGTTCGACCAACTGCAAAGTTGGGTGGCGGTGCAATAATATTAATTTTACAATCGCTTGGTGGGTTGGTAATAAAATCAATGCTTTGATTGTAATTTTCTGCGCGTCTTAAGGTGGCTTCTGCTAATGCAGGGGTGTTTTTATAAAGACGTTTGACGAACCAAGGCGCTTTTGAAGGCTTTTTCTTATAGCCAAGAGGCTGAGATAAAATAACGGTGATTTCCTTATTACCCATTTCGTATGCTTTACGGATTGGAATAGAATCTGCTACGCCACCATCAGTAAGTTGTAAATTGTTGATAACAGGAAATTCTCGATAAGCAATCGGCAGCGCACAAGAGGCTTTTAATTGCTCTTCAAGGTGAACCGCATTTGCTTTTAAGTACTCTGCCTGCCCAGTTTGTATATTGGTTGTGACTATATAAAATTCACTGGCTTGTTTTTCGAAGGTGTCGAGATCTAGACGAATATCACGGATGGTTTCTTGCCACAGCCAGTCTAAATCAAATAGGTGGCCACCTTTGATAAAACGAACAAAATCGATGAACTCTGGTCGGCAAGAGTAATCGGTAATCACTGCATGGTTACGTTTGTACTGGGCGCACAAATAGGCAGCAATGTTAGTGGCTCCGGCAGAAACACCATAACATTGATTAAAAGGTTGGTAATTGGCTTGAATAAAAGCATCTAGTACGCCAGTGGCAAAAATACCACGCATTGCGCCACCTTCTACAACGAGTGCCTTGTTATTGTTCATTTTCGCAACCTTGCTTGTAACCGTGAGTGCTTCTAACCATAGCAAACACGGTTACAAAACTAAATAGAGTTTTGACTCTAAACGAGATTTAGCTATTGCTGAGTTATACTGCCTCTACCCAAAGTACACCAACTTGTTTGTCGGTTACTTTTACTGTGCTACCAGCGGCAATGGGAGACTGACTTTTTAATTGCCAGGTAATACCCGAATACTGATGTGTGGTTAACCCTTTATCATCAACATCGGCATTAACGACAAAGGTAAGCTCAGCAAAATCGCTATGTATCGGCTTAGTATCGGTTTTATCCTGCATGCGTTTGAGAGGTTTCCAAAGCACGAGAGCAAAACCAAGAGTAAATACGATATTGCTCCAAAGCGCGGTAGTGTAAGTCGTATCAAGTAGACCTATATTCATTAGTAAGCCACTGGCAAATAAAGATAAGCCTAAAAACAGTAATACATAGGCACTCATACCCAGTACAGCAACTTCAACAATTAGCGCGATAACACCTATAATCATCAGTGCTTCGGCTAAATGGGTATCTAAAAATGCCATCAGCCCACCTAACTTTGTTGCTTTTTATTCAAAGAGTTAATAATAGACATACCTTGAGCTACAAGCGAGCTTGCGTCAGTACCACTTTCAGGAAGTAATACCACAGATGACTCACGAGCAATGGCTTCTTTAGCGGCAATGGCTTTAGTGGCTAGGTCGAGTTGAATTGCTTTTTGGCCTTGCTCTGTATCGGCGGCTTCACCTACTTTACGTAGTGCATCTGCTTGTGCTTCAGCAACGGCGATAATCGCTTTCGCTTCACCTTCAGCGCGTAAAATTTGCTCGGCTTTTTCAGCTTCGGCAGCAAGGACTTGGGCTTGCTTTTTACCTTCAGCCACGTTGATGGCAGACTGACGGTCACCTTCAGACTCTAAAATTTGCGCACGTTTTACACGCTCAGCTTTCATTTGTGCTTCCATGGCTTCCATTACAGAATTAGGTGGCACAATATCTTTAATTTCGTAACGTAAAACCTGAATACCCCAAGGCTCAGATGCTTGGTTAATCGCGGTAACTATGTTGGTGTTTAACATGTCGCGCTCTTCAAAGGTTTTATCTAGTTCCATTTTACCAAGTTCAGAACGCATCGTTGTTTGCGATAGCTGAGTAACTGCAAATACATAGTCATCAACACCATAAGTGGCTTTATACGGGTCAAGCACGCGGAAATACAGCACACCATCGACGATAAGCGAGATATTATCTTTAGTGATAGCAGACTGCGAAGGCACATCTTGCGCTTGTTCTTTTAAACTGCGATCAGCGGCAATTCGGTCGATAAATGGCACAATAAAGTTTAAGCCGGCTTCTTTGGTCGAATGGTATTTACCAAAACGCTCGATTAACCAGGCACGATTTTGCGGCACAAATTTAACGCTACTTTTTAGTAGCACTAAAACAAAAATTAGAAGAAAGACTTCTACATTTAACAAAAGGTCTAAAATGCTAGAAACGGGGTCCATGTACTTTCCTTAGATACAATTTAAATTATTTTCCACTGCTGAGATTACCACCACAAAGCAAAGCACGCTAATAATTTGTGATCAGCACATTTTGCCTGCTGCTCTAAATTATTTGAGGGTAGCTGTTTAGTTTGTTCAAGATTCAAGGGCGTGTTTTATCATATACATGTGTTGATCTGCTTGTGCGACAACCTCTTCAGCAGTTTTATGTGTACCTAAAAACATGGTAACTCCGACGCTTGCAGAGCCAAGATATTTTATATTTTGATACGTAAATTGAGCTTCTATTGCTGTTTGCAGTTTATCGGCAACACGATGGGCATTGTGTTTGGCTGTGTGCTCATCGCGACCAAGCCCTTCAAGTAATACAACAAACTCATCGCCACCAATGCGGGCTAAACAGTCTTTTTCGCGCACAACTGTTTTCATTCTTTCAGCAATCTCAACAAGATAAGCGTCGCCGGTATTGTGGCCATATTGATCGTTTAATTTTTTAAACTTATTAAGGTCGATAAATATTACTGCACCATAGTTTTGGTCGCGCTTGCTCATTTGTAAAGCAAGCGATAAGCGAATATAAAAGTAGCGGCGGTTTAAAAGTTCAGTTAGCGGATCGGTGGAGGCAGCGTAGAGGAGTTGTTCTTCAAGGTGTTTTCGTTCGGTAATGTCTGTTGCAATACCTAAAATGCCGATGACTTTGTTAGGCTCTGTGTCGCAAATAATAGGGGTTTTCACTTCCCAGAAAATATATTGGTGTCCGTCGGGAAAGGTAAGCTCAACTTCTTCACGGGTACGCTCACCGCTAAGCACCCGCTTGTCTATTTTTGCTAGCTTTTTTACGTCAGGAATTGGGAAAAAGTCCACATCACTTCTATGTTGTAATTCTTGCTCAGAGCAAGCAAATAAACCCAATGTAAGCTTATTAGCATAAACGTAATGCCCGAGTTCATTTTTTATGTAAACGTATGCGGGTACGTTATCAAGTGCAAACTTTAATTCAGCAACATGAACGGGTAATTTAGAGTTATTAAGTTCGGCCACAATATGTCCCTATATAACAAGCCATAAATTGATAGTGAACGAAAATATCTTATTAAACAAGACTGACCACAGAGCAAAAATTATAACTAATGATTTAGGTATAGTTATGAAAAATAAATAAAAAATTAATAGTTAGGATGGGTGATGAACTTTGTTATTAGGTGTGTTTTAGACTCGTTTGGTAATCCCAATTTTTAACTGTTTTTTATTACTTTGTTATTTATGTGTGATTAAAAACTTCCTTGTTTTTAGTCATCACTTTGGCTTTTATGCTTTGTTGAGAATGGCAAGGTGTTTTGTATGATGCGCGCTAAATAAGCGACAAAAAATATAACCCGTTACAAACATTGATAAGCTATAGGTTGCTCCAGGAATTGCCATGGCGGCATTATTGATTAAGGTACTCGCAATTAAAATGGCAAGGGTGCCATTTTGTAGCCCAACTTCAACTGCAATGCTCATTTGTTGCTTGTGATCTAAGCCCGATATTTTTGCAAAAAACAGCCCTAGTAACAGCGTGCTGAGGTTTAATGTCAGCGTTGCAATGCCACTGGTCGCAAAAAAGCTCAGCATTTGGTCAGCATTTTTATGAATAATGCTAAGCACTATCACAATTAAGAATACACTCGAAAAACGACGTATAAAGGGTTCTATTTTCAAGCTCAAATGGGGTTTAAAGTGATTAAATACCATTCCTAAGCAAACAGGAAGCACCGTTATCATCAGCATTTGCACTATGGTTTTAATCACTGGCAAAGCGAATTCGTGGCCCGGCACACTCAATGTATGCATGGCAAAATGCATAATCAGTGGCAAGGTAAACGGTGAGATAAATGTGGCTAGGGTTGTTAGACTTATTGACAGCGCAACATCCCCTTTGAATAAATAGGTATAAAGGTTTGAGGTCACACCGCCCGGGCAGCAAGCTACTAAAATCAGACCTATAGCGAGCTCCGGGGTTAGGGGAAAACTCATTGCTAATAAAAACGCAACGCTTGGCAATAACAGTAGTTGGCAGCTTAAGCCTATTGAAAGTGCTTTGGGGCTAATAAATAATGCCCCAAAGTCTTGCTTTTTAAGCCCTAACCCCATGCCAAACATGATGATAAATAGTGCTAAAGGCAGCACTATTTTAGTCATGATATCAATTTGCATGGTATATCCTTATTGATCGTAACCCGGACTTTTATTGTCGAGTAAGCGCAGTAAGGCAGGCCAAGCAATTGCGCCACCCAGTCCCTTAGTAGCAACTTCAGTTTGCCCTTTGATACCCTCAATAATCGCGCTAGGTACTTGTACGAGTTGCTCGGTATTTTGTGAAGTACGAGTTTGTACAGCACATGCAGCTTCAAAAACATACATAAACAAAAATGCATCAGCGACCGTTTTACCCACAGTTAATAGGCCATGATTACGTAGCATTAGAAAGTTATTAGAACCTAGGTCATTCACTAAACGGTCTTGCTCAGCAGGGTTAAGGGCTATGCCTTCGTAGTCGTGATAACCCAAACCTGAGTGCACAACAACAGCTTGCTGAGAGATAGGCAATAAGCCGTCTTTGTTGGCAGACACTGCCGTGCCATTGAGTGAGTGGGTGTGAATAACGCAATGGGCATCATCACGTGCCATATGAATACAGCTATGGATATTAAACCCCGCAGGATTAACAGGGTATTCACTGTCATGCAGCTTATTACATTGTTGATCTACTTTGATAAGACTTGATGCGGTAATTTCGTGAAACATCATGCCATACGGGTTTATCAAAAATTCGTTGTCTGTGCCGGGAACGCGCATTGAAATATGGGTAAAAATTAAATCATCCCAGCCATATAAAGCAACTAGGCGATACGCGGCAGCAAGCTCAACACGGGCTTGCCATTCTTGCTCTGATACTGTGTGTTTCATGGTCATGGTGTTTTCCTAAAATGGTACTTTGCGAATAATAATGTCTTTAAACATGACCCAGTCACCAATAAAGCTATAAAAAGGGTGTGTAAAAGTAGCGGGGCGATTTTTTTCAAAAAAGAAATGACCAACCCAAGCAAAGCCATAGCCCACAACTGGGCATAAAATTAGCCAGCTATATTGCTGCTGATAAATAGCGGCAAACAAAATAGCCAAAACAATCCAACTGCCAATGAAATGTAAGCGTCGACAGACTTTATTTTTGTGTTCTTGTAAGTAATAGGGGTAAAACTCTTTAAAGCTCGCGAACTCGCGTTTACTTGCTACAGTGCCCATATTGTTGTCTCCGTTGTTAATTACAGGTTAACAATAGGCTTTTATTCTTCTATTTACTTGATAATATAGGTCATTAAATTGTTTGTTTAGGATGTGCATGAGAACCTTATCAAGCTGGTGGCTACGTGCTATGGCTGAGTCGTTTAAATGGCAGGGCTTACCAATTAATGAGTTGTTTGCAGCGGCAAACATTCCTTTAGCAGAATTAAGTTGCCAAACAGCCCGATACCCACAAGCCAGTGTCAGTATGCTTTGGAAGCAAGCGCAAGCGATGTTACCAAACACCCACTTAGGTCTTTATGTTGGCAGTAACATGAATGTACGCGCAATTCCGGTGGTAGGCATGGCGATTATTCAGTCAACACAGTTATTGAGTGCTTTTCGGCTGATATTGCGGTATCAAAAATTGATGGGCGATACACATAATGTTTCTTTGATCGATCATGGTAGTGAGTATGAACTTCGCTTTAACTTTAGTGATGGTGAGCGTGATATGTCACTGCTAAGCTACGAAGCACCTATGGCGTTTTGTGTGAAAATAGCGCGCACTGTAAAGGGGAAAAATTGGCACCCAACACGAATTTGCTTGCAACGTAAAGAGCCACACAGTGAGATTAATATGCACTTTAATTGCAAAATTGAATACGGCGCAACGACCCATAGCCTGTTTTTTAGCGAAAATACCGATAGTGAACCTGTGTTATCAAGCCAGATGAAACTGGTGACGCAAACTAATGTGACGCAGGTACTGAGAATTTTGCTTGAAGAGCATTTAATTCAAGGCCAAACCACCAGTAAAGCAATGGCAAAAGCACTTAACATGAGTGAAAAAACGCTGCAGCGGCGTCTTGCAAAAGAGGGCACAAGTTTTAGTAACGAATTAGCAAGATTAAGACAGCAAAAAAGTGTGTCATTGTTAAACGAAACAGCTCTCTCTGTCACAGAAATAGCCTTTTTGTGTGGCTACTCTGAAATTAGTGCATTTCATCATGCATTTCATCGCTGGTATGGCATGTCGCCAAAAACCTACAAGCAAAAAATGGCAATAATAGCAGGGTCATAATAAGCACGGCTTTTTTCAGTGAGCTGTTTGTCTCTAGTGTTTTAACTAGAAAAAAGGTACAAGTTGGCGTTTGTTCCTATTCTGTTTGAGTTTGATAATTATTCATACAAAAACAACAGTAAAAGCTTAAATAGCAATTGCTTAACACAGACTTGTTACCTAAAATTATTGATAGGACGCAAGGATGATCTAAAACTAAAACTCCACCATTAAGTATGAGGCTTGCTGAATGCGAAATCTATCGCTGCGCACTATTTTTATTAGTTTTGTGTTAATTGCATTGTTTGTTGTCACTGTGGTTAGCGCCTTAATCAATACCAGCCAATTCTCTCGGCTTTATTACCAACAAACCGAAAAGCAATTATTGCCTGACGCTGTGGGTAAAGTGGCTGCCGAAATTGACGCTCAAATGCGTTACCCGATCTCTGTTTCACAGTCTTTAGCTGAAAACCAAATTCTGCATACGTGGATGAGCGAAGGTGAGAAAAGCTCGCCAATTCATCAACGTGTCATGGCGTACTTTGCTGACTTACAAAGAAAAAGCGGTGCGTCATCGGTGTTTTGGGTAAGCAAAAACTCAATGAGTTATTACACGCAAGACGGCTTTTTCAAATCAATCTCACAAAGTGAGCCAAGAGACAGTTGGTTTTTTGACTTTATTAGCTCAGATAAACGCCAAGCGCTGGCTTTAGATGTAAGTGAGCAGGGTGGACACCTCACTTTATACGTTAACACGCTAGTTGAAATTGCAGGGCAACGCCTCGGAGTGGCAGGGCTTGGTTATGATATTTCAGATATTTCTAGCATTGTTACGTCGCGTAAAATTGGTGAGCAAGGGTATTTATTCTTAATTGATGACAGCAAGCGAATTATTGCACACTCAAACGATGCTTATATTGGTAAACAAGTCACAAGCGTCGCTTCATTAAGCGCATTACAAAGCTTTTTGAGCAGTAAACATACTGGCTTTACTCTATCGCAAGTCGAGCTCGCAGATGAAGATGTTTATGCTGGGGTTATGCCAATTGAAGGAACAGGCCTTACTCTTGTAGCGGTTCAGCCTAAGCAAGAGATATCAAGCGCGATTAATACAGTCGTTTGGATGTCGATTATCGTAAGTGTCGTGCTTGCGGGTATCTTTTTGGTGCTTACACTTTATTTTGCTAATTGGCTAAGTAAGAAAATACGCAGTGTTGGTGATGAACTACTGGGCATGGCAGGTCACGGCGGTGATTTAACAAAACGTTTAGATGACAGTGTTGATAATGAGCTTGGACATCTTGCAAAGGGCTTTAATGCCATTATTGGTAAAGTAGCCGAGCTTGTCGATGAAATCAGTGTCACCGAGCAAGCGATGCGAGAAGGGATTGACGATCTTGCGAGCTTTGCCAATAAAACCTTTGTTGCTACCGAAGATCAGCGCGCGCAAACCGATCAAGTTGCCACAGCTATTACAGAAATGGGGCAAACTATTAACGAGGTGTCTGATATTGCTCATCGCACAGCAAGCGACACGGAAGAAGCGGTACGAGAAACCGTGCAAACCAATCAAAGTATGGCTGCCACAGCGCAAACCATGAATGAACTGAATGACATTTTGATCACGGTTGATAAAAGTATCGGTGAGTTTGCAAATCAAGCAGCTGAGATCAACTCGGTTGTTGAAGTAATCAATGCAATTTCAGAACAAACTAATTTATTGGCACTCAATGCGGCAATTGAAGCGGCAAGAGCGGGTGAGCAAGGTCGTGGCTTTGCGGTCGTCGCTGATGAAGTACGCTCACTTGCACAGCGTACGCAAACATCGACTTCTGAAATTAGGGAACAGATTTCGCGTTTACAAAGCTCATCATTGCAATCACAAGAAGCGATTGCCGAAGGTACGCAAAGTAGTCAAAAAGTGACTGAGCTTACGCATATTGCAGTGTCTGCACTTCAGTCTATTCAGCAGAAGTTTGAGATTATCAGCCAAGGCAATCACCAAGTTGCAGCAGCCACAGAAGAGCAGGGCACGGTGGTTGAGCATATCAATCAGTCGGCTCATGATATTTCAGACAGTGCAATGCAAATACATGATAACGCTGAGCAACAACAGCGTGGTACGCAAAGCTTGTTATCGCGTGCTCAGCACCTTAAAGATTTAGTCAGTCAGTTTAAAGTTTAATAGCCTGCTTCTTAAATCTGCTTCGAGTAAAAGGCGTTAACAACACGTGTTGTTAAAGCCTTACTATTTTTTAGCTTACAAGTGAGTGTTTCAGTTTACTTATTCGCTGCTAATTCCTTTCTCATTTCTAACACATCGCGCAAAAAACTTTCAAAAAGGGACAAATAACCAAGTTTTTAGTGCGTTTGCGCTCGCCACGTATTACAATTGAGACTTTATATCATTACCACTTTCCAGCGAATAGGTATTTCACTTCTTCATGACAGATATTACAACACACCAAGCATCTAGACGCCGCTTGTTGATTGCCTTAGCCATAACGTGCTCGTTTATGGTGATACAGGTTATTGGCGCCTATTATTCGAATTCGCTTGCTGTACTTGCTGATGCTGGGCATTTGTTTGTTCATAACAGTTCTTTATTCATCGCGCTTATTGCCTCAAGCATGGCGATATATTTCGCGAAAAACTTTAATGATGGCTACCAGCGCGCAGAGCTTACGGGTGGTTTGATCAATGGCATCTTATATTTAAGCATTAGCTTAATTATTCTTTATGAAGGGGGTGAGCGCTACCTTCATCATAGCGATGGTCATGATTTACAAATTAATAGCTATTTAATGTCGGTCATTTCAGCTATTGGTTTTTTGTTTCATGGTGCTGCAGCATGGGTGCTATACAAAGGGCGCAAAGCAAGCATTAATGTGTATGCGGTGTTTTTACACTCGTTTTTTGATTTAATTTCAACGGTTTCAACCTTCTTCGCTGGTATTTTAATCCACCTAACTGGCTGGGCCGAAATTGATATTATTTCGAGTATGTTGATTGCTACCTTTGTCTTGTTTACTGGGGTTAAAGTGATCATTCGTTGTATTCAAGGCTTACTTGAAAATAGAAGTAAGCTGCCGAATGTAGCTGATATTGAACAAAGTATCGCTTCGGTTGAACATGTACAAAATGTTCATAATGTCACGGTAATACGCCAAGACAAAGACATTATTGTTGGCGCGCACGTTGTTTTAAAACAGCATTGTACCGTTGAAAAGCATGACGAAGCTTGTCGCTTAAAGGTCGAAAAACTATTGCAATCGCGCTTTAAAATTGAAAAAAGTGTTCTGCAAATAGAAAGTCATGAATGCCACCATGTTAATTAAAGTGGCAAAAAGTTTAATTTTCTTTTAATTTAAAGGTATCACTATGAAGTTAGGATACCTTTTTTGCTTCAAAATAAGCCTTCATATTTCAACTTTTTAGCCGCAGTACTGCTGGGTTGTATTGCGGGAGTTGTTAATTTATTACCAATTTGGTTTTTAGACAGCTCAGAATTTCTTCTTGGTCAGTTTTTTGTGATCTTAAGCTTGCTGCTACTCGGTTGGCGCTATGCAATTATCACTTTTCTTATAAGCACGGGGTTTATTTTTTACCGCTGGGGGCATGCGTGGCCTTCCATTGTTTTTGCCTTAGAATTGATCTGCTTGCAGGTATTCTGTTTGTCAAAAGCGCGGCCAGTTTTTTTACGAGGCATGCTGTTTTGGTTTGTAATTGGTTTACCCCTACTTTGGAGTTTTGGCCATTTCTTTTTAGGTCTTCCAATCTTAACCATTGCCATTGCACTTGCTAAATACTGCTTAAATGCGGCAATTTACTTATCTGTTATTGATTTACTCAGCTTCTTCTTTAGCCGCTATTCGTGGCATAAACATTATTCGTCACTCTATAAAATACTTAATTATGTTGTTACTTTGCTGGTTGTGCTGGTAGTTATATTAACCTCAGTAGTACTAACCAATAACCATTATGCGCGCATTGAGTATGAGATAAATGCACAGTTAAAAGAAAAAGCCAAAGAAATCGCACGCACAATTGATGGTCACCTCGATCACCATAAAAAAGGGGTGGTACTTACTGCCAGAAGTATAGCCAATGGAGTTCCTCGTCAAATTGCCCTTGAAAATATGGCAAACCTATACCCTGATTTTAGAACACAAATCATTGTTGATGCCCTTGCTGATGTCACTCACTTTTATCCACAATCGTTAGCGATTAGTTTGCAGCAGTCAAATATTCGCGCCAATGTGGCAGATAGAGATTACTTTATCAATGCGCCTAATAATGAGCTTGGTTATATCTCAACAATATTTAAAGGCCGCGGTTTTGGCTCTTTACCTATAGTTGCAGTATCAGCACCAATTTATATTGAAAATACCTTTACCGGCGTCGTTGAAGGTTCACTGATGTTTGATTATTTTGCAGGCCTAAGGCCCAGTCTATTTAGTCACCAAGGTGAGTTGTTGATTTTAGATGCCAGCAACAAAGTGGTATTTAGCACATTAGATGACTTTAAAGTGCTACAACAATTAACAGATGAAGAAATAGATTCGTTTGCAGACGAAGCTCGTTTTAAGATGTTTGATGCTGAGAACGAGCAGCAGTTTTACGCCAGAGAAGCACGCTCAACAGAGCATAACTGGATTGTAATGACCATGCTCAATCGCAAACATGCGAACAATGTAGCGGTCAGTGCATGGGGTCAGTCTTTGGTGATGATATTGTTCATTATTTTATTAACCAGTGTGTTCATAACGCAGTTAAGCCGCTGGTTAATTGCTCCTATCGAAAAGTTAGCTGAACAAATAGACAAATTTGAACCTGAGCGGGCAATCACAGATACCGACTTACCACAAACTTGGCTAGAAGTGAGCCGTTTACAGTCGCAGTTTTCGAGTTTAGCAAATAAGCTGGCGCTTAATTTTAATCGCTTACATCAAGCGAATCACGAAAACGAAGTGTTGAATAACAAATTGACCGATTTTAATGCCCAGCTCGAGCAACAAGTTAATGATAAAACTAATGAGCTAGTCGAAGCTGTGCGCTTAGCGAACCAAGCTAACCGTACCAAGTCGCAATTTTTAGCGAACATGAGCCATGAAATCCGCACCCCGCTCAATGGTATTTTAGGCATGACTCAACTGCTATTAGAAACCCCTAAACTGCCCGAAACTGAGCGCGATGAGCTGACGATGATCCACCAAAGTGCCAATAACTTGCTTTTGATTTTAAATGATATTTTAGATTTCTCGAAAATTGAAGCGGGGGCGCTTAAATTAGAAAATCGCGCCGTTGATATTAAGGCCTTACTACAACAATTAGCAAAAGTATTTAGCAATACCAGTGTGAAAACGGGTGTCGAATTTAACTTAAGCATAGCAAAGGACATACCTGAGTATATCCTTCTAGATCCACTGAGGTTTAGCCAAGTAATCAATAACATTTTGAGCAATGCGGGTAAATTTACGGAGTCAGGTGAAATAAACATGCAATGCCAAATGGTCGATGGCGCTCTTGAAATATCAATACGTGATACAGGCATTGGTATTTCAGCCAATCAACAGGCCAAACTGTTTACAGAGTTCACTCAAGCCGATATATCGACCACCCGTAAATATGGTGGTACTGGGCTTGGGCTAACCATTAGTAAACGTATTATAGAGTTGATGGATGGAGAGCTTTCTTTGGTGAGTCAAGAAGGTGAGGGCAGTGAGTTTATTGTTGCCATCCCAGTCACTGTGAGCGACGCAGAAGCAACGGCAGAACAAAGTACAGACAAGCCAACACTTAGTGGGGTTAACGTATTGATTGTTGAAGATAATCCTGTAAATCAAATCGTGCTGCAAAAAATGATGCAAGACACCCATTGTACTATCAAAATGGCAAACGATGGCTTACAGGCGCTTGAGCAGCTTAAAAGCTTTGCGGCAGATATTATTTTGATGGACTGCCAAATGCCTCACATGGATGGCTATCAATGTACACAAGAAATAAAACAGAACCCTGCGCTGTATGGCGAAGCTATCATTATAGCTATTACGGCGAACGCCTTTGAAGAGGACCAAAAGCGCTGCCTTGTAGCTGGTATGGATGACTTTATCTCAAAACCGATTAATAAAGATGAGCTATATCGCTGCTTAAATAAATGGTTTAAAGCGCGTTTAGTCGATCGATAATTGCTTGAATTGTGCTCTCTGCAATCAGTTCATCAGCCAACATAGGTTTTGCGAAGTAGTAACCTTGTAAGTCTTCGCAGCCCATCTCTGTTAAGAAGCTAATTTGCTCGTTGGTCTCAACCCCTTCAGCAATACAATATAAGCCTAAGTTCGATGACAGCGCATGGATGGTTTTAATAATCGATTCATTACTTTTATCTTGGCCAATGTTTCGCACGAAGCTTTGGTCAATTTTGATCACATCAATCGGGAATTGACTTAGGTAAGTTAGTGACGAGTAACCTGTGCCAAAGTCATCAAGCAAAAGTTTGAAGCCGGCATTTTTAAGTTTTTGCAGCTGCTTAGAAGCTTTCTCTTTATCTTCTAATAGTGTGTTTTCTGTAATTTCAAGACGTAGCTGAACCGGCTTAACCATGTGATTATTCAAAATAAGTAATAAACGTTCAGTTAAGTTCGATTTTAAAATATGCGTTGGTGACAGGTTTAATGATAAATAAAACTGTGGGTTAGCACGCAGCATAGGTAGCAGCTCTGTTAATGCTCTATCAAGTGCTTGCTCAGTCAACGCATCGATGAGGCCTATCTCTTCAGCAATAGGAATAAACTCGGCAGGTGATACAAAACCTTGCTCATTCTTCCAGCGCATTAAAAGCTCAACGCCGTTTATTTTTTTAGTTTTAGCATTAACAATAGGCTGATAGTTATTAAATAACTCATCGTCTTTAAACGCATCTTTCAAGGCATTTTCAAGTAACAGCTTTTTGGTCAGCTGGTTATTCATTTGCTCTGTGAAATATTTAAAATTGTTACGGCCAGATTGCTTAGCATGCATCATGGCTATATCTGAATTTTTAATTAAATCATCTGCTGTTTTCGCATCAAATGGGTAAAGAGCGACACCAACACTCGCAGAAATATTGATTGAAAAGTCGTCAATTATAACCTTGCTTGCCAGTTCTTCAGTGAGTTTTTTAACAAGATCACTAAGTGTTTGCGGTGAGTGTAAATCTTTAATAAGAACCAAAAATTCATCACCACTTTGACGACCAATTACGGCGTTCTCGGGTAACATCAGGCTTACTCTTTGCGTGATATCGCAAAGTAATTGATCGCCGACAGCGTGCCCGAATGAATCATTTACTGGTTTAAATTTATCTAAATCAATAAATAATAATGCAGCTAGTTTATTGTATTTTTTGGCGTTATTTATACAGTTGCTAATTTTTGTATACATTAAGGAGCGGTTAGGCAAGCCCGTTAACGGGTCATAATTTGCTAAATAACGCAAATCGTCTTCAGCGCGTTTTTGCTCTGTTAAGTCTGAAATTACAATTACATAATGACTAATTGATTGGCTTTCTTTGGCTACAGCAGTAACACTAATATGAACTGGGTGTGCAGGGCTTTTTAGCGTGCGAATAACAGCCTCTGTTTTCCAATTTTGCTTTGGTTTAAGTGTTTTTAATACGTCTATATATTCAAGGTATTTTGCACGGCCTATGGCTGCAATAAAGTCGCGACTAGTAAGCTCTGCAACATTGTTTGGCGTGGCGAATGCTTCACCAAAACTAGCATTAGCAGAAAATGGTTTGAGTTGATTGTCTAAAATTAGCAACCAGTCGTTTATTTGCCCAAATGCTTCGCCGAGCACACTGGCTTGCTGGGCATTAGCGCGTTGCTCTGTAATATTGGTATAAATACCGGTTATTTTTAATGGACGGTTGTTTTCATCGGTTGCAACAATGCGGCCAATGTCTTCGTACCAAAGCCAGTCGTCATTTTTATGTTTGAGTCGATAAGTAATGTTCCACTGCTCATTATTTGTTTGCTTACAAAATAGTTGCCACTGGCTAGTTACATGATTGCGATCATGTGGGTGCACTAAACTCACAAACTCGTTTAGGCTTATACCGTCTTTATACTCGGCATAGCCCAGTTCAGCTGAAAAACGGGTCGTTCTTAAAAATTGTTCTGCTAGGTTAATCTCCCAAACACCACTTTTAGTGCTACTTAAAGCGAGTTCGGTTTGTTGCTGTGATTTTACAGCTTTTGCATGAGCACGGCTTATTAGTTGCTGACGAGCACGGTATTGCCAAAATAGGAAAAACAAAACAGCGAAAACAATAATGACATAACTTGCTTTTGCAGAAGGGGATGACCAAGGTGCATGTGCAACATTAAATCTTAGCTGTCTAGACGCTGATATTACATCGCTTAACTCGGTTGATGACGACACTGATAACACATAATCACCAGGCGGTAATTTAGTGAAAAATACCTCATTGGTTGTTAGCTTCTCGTATTGCAGTGAGGTTGGCCCATCAAGGGTCACTCGATACGATGTTTTATCTTTATTGATGGTATCAAAATTAGAAAAGGTGACTGCTAAGCCCATATCATCATAGGTGATCTGCAGAGGCGTATTCACATATTTATATGGATGGTAGTTAAGCTCTCGCGAAAGCAAAGTTACATTGGTAATTTCGGTATTTATATTACCAGCCTCTACAGGCGATGATAAAAAGTCCTCTGGTGAAAGTAAAAGTACGCCTCGGGTACTACCAAATGCTAGTTGCCCGTTATGTAAGGTGGTGTCGGCATCAATGTTAAATTCATTAACGGCTAAACCATCGCGAATAAAGTAACGGTCAAGTTCTAAGGAACTTAAATCAAGGCGGTAAAGGCCATTTTGAGTCCCTAACCATAAAAAACCAAAACGATCTATTTGCAATGCAAAAACAGATTTAGCTTTTAAGCCCGACTGTATATTAATACGGTGTTTAACTTCGTAAGTTTTAGCATCTATGCCAATAAGTCCTTCGTCAGCTGAACCAAGCCAAAGGGTATTGTTATAATCCATCACCCAGTCATCAATTGTGGTGAACGCTAAAGGGTTATAGTTTTCTGTTTGGTATATCAGTGTTAACTTTTGAGTCTGCTCATTGTAGCGGTATAACTTGCCAGACATACTCAGTACATATTCATCAGGATGATCAGGCAGTGGCTTTAAAAAAGCATGGGCATTAACTAGGTCAACTTGTTCTTTTAATCCTTTAATAGTGGTAAGTTCGCCTGTTTTACCATTGTATTTATAAAAATTTTGGTCATCTAAAAATGCAAATTGATCATTACCCATAGCACGAAAGCCCCAGTTAGGGCCGTAATTTATAAGGTGTATGGCCTCAGCATTGCCTTTTATAGGCACCAGTTCACCTTTTTGTTTATCAAACAAGGCAAGGCCTATGTATTTCATTAGCCATAGATAACGGTTGCTTTCATCAATGTT
Organism: Pseudoalteromonas sp. BZA4; assembly: GCF_040104395.1. Lineage (NCBI taxonomy): Bacteria > Pseudomonadati > Pseudomonadota > Gammaproteobacteria > Alteromonadales > Pseudoalteromonadaceae > Pseudoalteromonas > Pseudoalteromonas sp. BZA4. The sequence continues at coordinate 12,011 of NZ_JBECOT010000005.1, read as the reverse complement.
AGCTTCGGTAATACCATAAATACCATGCTCACCATGAAAGGCTTTTTCATCGTTGCTAACTAAGTAGGGTGTAATATCTTTAGTAACTTGGTTGTACTTCATTAAGCCATTATCTGTACCAATCCAAACCGTATTGTTTTGATCTTGTAATACCGACCAGACATTATTATTGAAGCGAGCTTGGTTATTTTTTAATTCAATGTGTTTAAAACGTCTTGCGAGTGTTGACCAAGTAAAAACGCCTTGAGAACGAGATGCAAGCCACAGCAAGCCAGTTTTATCAATCATTACATCTTGAATTGAATTGTCAGACATCAAAAACTTACTTTGTTCAAAGTTTAAGATGAACTCAACCGACATGGTTTGGCGATTAAATTCGAACAATCCTTTTTCTGTGACGATATATTCACCAAATGAGCTAATAGAGTAGTCCCAAATATTTAAGTTAGGAATTAACAGCCTTACCTTATCAAACGCCAGTAAACGGTTAGCGTTAAAAGGGATATCAAACATGCCCTCTACAGTGCCAACAAATAAGCCCAGTTGCGCATCGACCCTTAAAAATTTTACGTTTTTATTATCTTCGGTGACCTGAGATTTATCGGTAAGCGGAATATGCGAGATATGCTCATCTGCAAGATTTTTTGAGAAAAGCCCATTTGATGTGCCTATATATAAAAAGTTGTCGTGCAGGGTGAGTGCTCGCACAATATGCTCTTCTTTATTGATAGAAAACTCATGCAAAAACTTTTTTGATTGCTTGTTATATGAATAAACGTGCTGGGCAATAGCGAAGTAAAAAAAGTGATCGTCTTCAGTGATTGCTAAAATAGGTGAAAAGAAAACATCTTCAGGGTCTAGTTTGCCAGAATAGATTTTTTCAACTTTTAGTGTTTTTGGGTCTATTAGAAAAGCACCTGAAAACTCAGTGCTGACGAAAATTTTTCCGTCGTCAGTTTTATGCATTGTGGTAACTTGTCGCTGATCAAGAATGTACTCTCCAGCAAAAGGCGCTACTTGATAACCATCATACCTATTTAAGCCTTGATAGGTACCAATCCAGATAAAGCCTAAATCATCTTGCACGATTTTAGTTACACTGCCTTGCGTAAGTCCTTCATCGGTTGAAATACGCTGCATTTGCAAAGCATAGTTTTGTGCCAACGCCGAAGAGGAAAGCGTGAAGAACAGCAAACTGAAAATCAAAAGAAAAAGTTTAGGCACTGATTGATTAACCCTAAATTATTATTTGCGCATAATTTTTAACAAAATATAGCACAATTATGACCGTAATTAATGGTTCTGAAAAGAAAAAATAGTAATAAGGTCTACTTGGCGCTGAAACTGAAACCTATGCTATAACTAGTTCAATTATCAGCAATTTGAGAACGTGATGCGCCATTCATTTATCAGTCGAAAAAGTAATGCCTTGTTATTAATTATTGACCTTCAGGCAGGGCTTGAGCCGGTAATTAACGACTTTGGCTCAGCTGTTAATCAGACCGAAAAGTTAATAAAAGCAGCTAAAGCTTTAGATATTCCCTATCTATTTACCGAACAAAACCCAACCAAGTTAGGTAAAAGTAGTGAACAGCTCTTACCTTTTATAACTGGCACTAACTGCTATCACAAAATACATTTTAGCGCATGCCAAGAGGTTCAATTTAACAACCTATTGGCTGGCTTTAACCGTAAGCAAATAGTGGTAACGGGTACAGAGTCGCATGTGTGTGTACTGCAAACATGTTTAGACTTAATTGCCAATGGTTACCAAGTGTTTGTAGTGGAAGATGCCATTGCATCACGCAACAAAAAACACAAAGAGTTGGCTGTTAAGCAGCTATCGGCAGCAGGTGCTATTATTAGCTGTACAGAAAGTGTGATATTTCAATGGCTAGAAAAAGCAGGGACCGATCAATTTAGGGCATTATTGCAATTAATAAAGTGAACCATGATGCGCATCAAACCGTATTAGCTCGATTAATTGTATTTTTGTAAATTATTTAATAATTAAGGCTTTATCTATGACGAGTGTGCGCCGCCTTTTTACTTATTTGTTCCTTTTATTGTTTGTTGAATCTTTAGTTTTAGGCTTTATTTATTCGACCTTAATTACAGGTTTGGTAACGGGTTTATTATTACTGTCTTTACCGCTTTGGATGCTCCATCAATACCCAACGAGCAAATTAACAGCTCATGTTGTAGCTGCCGGTTGCATGATGTTTTCGTTTTTACACATCCAACAAAGCTACGGCCTTATTGAGGTTCACTTTGAAATATTTATTTTAATGGCCGTGTTGATCATGTTTGTTGAATGGCGCGTGTTTATTACTGCACTTGCTTTTGTGGCCGTTCACCATTTGAGCTTTTACTTTTTACAGATAAACGAAGTCGGTTTATACGTTTTTGATCCAGACAGATTGTATTTTAGCACCGTACTTATTCATGCCGTGTATGCCATTGTTGAAGCAATTGTAGCTGGCTATATTGCTAAAACCCTACATCGTGAACGTAGTTCTGGCTTATCGTTAAGCACAACGACAGAGCAGATAATGGCCGACGAAAACAGCATTAATATTAGTTTAAGAGCGGATGATAGTCACAGTGAAGCTGTAGCGGGTTTTAACCGTTTACTGGGTTTTGTATCGAGCGTGATTGGTGATGTTCAAAGCCAAAGTAGTGTTTTAAAAAACCAGTCTAAACAACTACTTGAAGTACACGACGAATTGCATGAGCAAGCACTTAATCGTGAGCAGCTATCGACGGATATCGCGCAGTCAGGTGAACGAGTCGCCGAAGGCTTTGCTCATGTTGAACAAGAAAGTAATGAGCTACAAACACAGTTTGAGCAGCTCCATTTAAGTGCTACAGAGGCATTAAATGAAGTGGCTAATACAGACAGCAAAACGGCTGAGCTTGCTAATAACCTTCAAGAAGCAGATCAAAATATAGGCCAACTGGTGAGTGCATGTTCGCATATCTCAGAATTACTTAATGAAATTTCGTCAATTGCTGAGCAAACGAATTTACTTGCGCTTAACGCTGCAATTGAAGCTGCACGTGCAGGTGAACAAGGCCGCGGCTTTGCGGTAGTGGCTGATGAAGTTAGAAACTTGGCAACACGCAGTAAAAACACGACGGATAAAATAACTAATACGCTTGAAAGCTTGATGCAAAACAGTGCCTCATCTACTAAGTCGATGCAGGGTAGTGTTGCGCTTATAGAGCAGTTGTCGGCCATTAGTTCGCAGATGAAACTGCAAATTACCGAGATGACAGAGCAGGTGAATGTTGCTGCAAGTAGCTCCCAGTCGGTTGCTCATGTAGTGCGAAATCAAGCGGGAAATACGCGTGCTATTGCCGATAATTCACAGGCCTTAATTGCTAACCAAGCCAACGACAACCTGATGATTGAAAAACTCACCGATCGCGTACAGTTAATTGATGTAAGTATCGATGTACTGGAGCAAGGTATTGCTAAATTCAAATAGCAAATGGCTGATAATGGCAACTCTACTTTGGGTTGCCTCTGTAGCATTAGCCTTGGTGTTTGCTTATTCTCAACAAGCAAGTACCTTTGATCCAGATAAAAAGCTAGACACAGCCAGCTGGTTACCTGCTTTTCATCAAAGTATGGGGCTTGGCATCACTAATGCAGATACCTTGTACATTATTGATGAAAATACCTGTGTATGCTCAGAGCGTTCACAACCGCACATAATAAGCCTTAGCAGCTATGCAGCAGAGCAAGGTATTAAAGTAATAAAACTTAAACCAACATCTGCGGTTGCTGCAATATTACCCGCTCAACCTGCCGCAGTACTTGTTTCAGAAAATCAACAGCTTGTGTATGCAGGGCCATTATCAAAAGGACTCGCCTGTTCCAGTCAGAATGGCTTTGTTGAGTTAGTAATTGCAAACTTACGTGCGGGTTTTAATAGCCAGTTTATTAACTCAGACGCCGAGGGATGCTATTGTGAGATTAATTGAGCTAGAAGGTAAGTAAAAGAGGCCAAGTATATTGGCCTCTGACTCTATAAAGTTATTGAATTTGGCCTCGTATCTCACCGCTTGGGTTTGCAGGGGTATGAATGTTTACATAATGACCGCCTGAAGCTAAAACTGAAAAGATATCGGCGTCTATCATTAAGCCTGTGCTGCTCATCCAGCGATTCATATCATCACTGTCTTGTACAAGAGGAGCTAACACAGGGCCATTTTCACCTGCTACGCCAGTATGAATATGGGCTGCACTTGCATCACTTACACCTGATGTTAGTACTTGTAGCTCAACACTGTAATCATTGGTATTCACTAGCGCATAACCATCACCAGATGCATCCGTTGTGACCGCGGGTACTTCTTGTTCACCAGAAAGCGGGAAGGTTACAAACACGTAGTTGTCGGTAAGGATTTGACCACGTAGTTCACCACCTGGGTTAGCTGGAGTATGCACATTAACGTAGTGACCGCCAGAAGCCAGCACTGCAAAAATATCTGCATTGATCATGGTGTTTTCAGGTGTTTGCCACAGGTTCATGTTATCGCTTGACTGCTCTAACGCGGCAAGAACGTCGCCATTGGTGCCTATACGACCTGTATGAATGTGGGCAGCACTTGCATCGTCTAAGCCTGATGTTACAACAGTAAGCTCTACGCTGTAGTCTGTTGTATCAACAAGGGCATAACCATCACCATCAGCCATGGTGCTGACCATAGGCACTTCTTGATTACCACTTAAGTCAAAGGTCGCAACTGCATAGTTGTCTGTTAAGATTTGGCCGCGAATTTCGCCACCGGCAAATTCAGGCGTATGAACATTAACATAGTGACCGCCGTCTAAAAGTACTGCCAGAGTGTCGCTGTCGATCATGGTGCCTTCTGGTACAACCCAGTCAGTCATGACTTCGTCGTCTTGTTCTAAAGTCACGAATACATCACCATTTGAGCCTAATTTTCCTGTATGGATATGAGCTGCTGTAGCATCATCAACACCCATAGTCACCGCACGAAGTCGTAATTCTGTCGTGGCGCTATCATAAGATGCATAGCCATAACCCATTGCGTCACTGTCGTTCATAGGCACTTGCTGATCGCCATTTAAAACAAACGTAATGATGTTGGTTGTATCAGGCACAATTTGCGCACGAAGTTCGCCGTTTGCATATTGTTCGGTATGAAGGTTAATGTACCAATCGCCATCCATTAAATCAGCGATCAAGCTTTCATCAAGGTCGGTAATTGCGACTTCATACATACCATCGGTAGTGGCCTTAAATGCAAAAGCAACATCACCATTAGCGCCTAAATCGCCGTCGTGTATGTGTGCTGCGCTAAAACCTTCAACTGAGCTTGCATCAAGTGTTGCACGAAATTGCATTAAACTTTCGTCAAGCTCTACCGTTGCAGTCGCTGTTTGCATTGAGTCATTCATTGGCACTTCTTGTTTGCCACTTAAAGTTACAGAATAGGTTTTACTTGGAGTGAATTCTTGAACTGGGGGAGGGGTAACAACTTCGGTATTATCGTCATCATCATCGCTACACGCGGTGAGAAAAAGTAAGCTGCTAGCCAGGAGTATGTATTTCATCGTTCTTCCTTATATCTTTGTATGTTCGGACGTTACGACGTGTGCATTTCAATAAGGCTTACGGCTGGTGTATAAAAAGTGATCACAAAAGGTTGTTTAAAAGTTAAAAACTAGCTCTTTAGTATTGGTTTGTTGGAAAAGGGGATTAATAGTTAAAGTTTAATATCGCTAACTTTAAAGGAACATACATGCTTAGCAACATAAAAAGTTTGGGTGATAAATAGGTACGGATTGTGCATCTATTTTGTTTTCAAAAGGTTTATAGCTAAACGTCAAAAAATTAACGATAGGAAAACTATGCAGCTAACTTCGTACACATCCTCATTCCTAAAAGAGCCATTATTAGATCAGCAAAATAAAAATGAGCTAAACCCAGAAAGTGAAAAAGCAACAAACCTCCAAGGCGCTAAACAACAAGAAGCGGGCGTTGATTCTGATCCACAAGCAGAAGCTCAATCAAAGACATCACACACACAACAAGAGCTTGTAGTAAAAATAAAGGAGTTACAAAATAAGATTAATAGTTTAAAAAGCAACAAAGACCTAGCTCCAGAACAACGAGAAAGTGAGTTACTAGAGCTTAATAAACAACTTGATGAAGAGATAAGTGCAGTCCAGCTTGCCGTAAAAAGTAATGTTTCTACGATGATAAACTCTTTGTTTGCTCCTACTTCTAGTAATCACTCTGGTATGCTGTTTAACAATAAAGCCTAAGTTTAAGGCAAAGCGCTTGCTCGCAGTTGCTTTGCCAATTGCATATTTATAAGTCCGCTAAATTACATACTTTATAAGTGAGTAGATGAGAGTACATATAAAGGTAAATAGGAAGAACCATTTTATGTGAACTGTTATTGGTGATCCGCGTTTGGCTGTTCTGATCATAGTGACTGGGTAATCATACTCAACAAGTGTCTTGAAGAGCTCAGGATGTTCTAAGCTCCAGTCATTTAAAGGAATTGAATCACCATAGCGAGTTTTAAAAATAACAGAAAATAGATAGGCACGCCTAGGTTGTGGATCGTTAATATCGTAGCCGCTTTTGGTGCGTGTAAAATTCCATATGGCCTCAACATTAAGTAAATCTTCTCTTTTAATTGTTCGTGGTTTTCTGTCATCGAATAAAAGTGCAGGCAGGTAAACCTGTTCTTGGTTTATTTTAATTTCGCACAACGGGGATTCATGAATGAAGTAACGCTTATTGGCGATAAACATCTGACTTAAAAAGTAACTGAGATAAGTAATGATCACAGCGGCAATTGCACCTGCACCGGATTGTGTTTTCCAAACAAGGTGGCAAGCAATGATGAATATAGCACCAGTGATTAATTTTGCTTTGAATTTCTGTGCTTTAGGTAAAGGGACTGCGCATCTCAAGATAGGTATTTCAGATTGCACTTTCGTTTTTATGAAAGTCTGAAAAAAGATTGAGTTAAAGTTATCACGGGTTAATTCAAAAGTAGGCGCTTCCATGTGTCCTCGATTACTGATCTAGTATTAGGCGTAAAATAGCAAAAGCAGTTCTTTATTGCCAATTACCGAGGCGCTTTGTTGTGTTATCTAAAATGGTTTATTTATCAAAACTAATTACTTGAAATCCAGCATAAGGAATAGCTCACTTTTAGAGCAGAACAATACCAAAAAAAATAAAAATTTTTTCTTTAGCCGCCTTTAACTAACTGCCCAAATCATAAGGGAAAATTTTTAGTTGTGTACCATTTATGAAATTTCGGTATAAAAGTTATGCAAATATTGTCTATAACACTATTGCGAACTATTACCGTTTAGATTAATATGCTGACCATCAAGAGAAATGAGAGTGGTTTGCATTCATGTATATCTGTTTATGTCATGGTGTGACTGATAAAAAAATCGAACAAACAATTGATGATGGCGCTATGACGATGCGCGATTTATCAAAAGAGCTGCAAGTGGGTAGCCAGTGCGGCAAGTGTTGTGGTTGTTGTAAAAAAATTCTTAATCGCAAACTGATCGAAATTGCAGATATCACTGAGCAAGTAGCGTAATTACTTGCTCTTAAGCATGTTTACTTAACTATTTTTCTTCGTTTAATTCTTCTAATTTATCCCCATACTTACGAGTTTTTATTTGCTTTTAACCCCTTCATTTATTAGGGTTATAACAAAGCAGATACGTGTATCACACGGTCATTGGTAGGAAGCCATGATAATAGACTCTTCAAAATCACTTTTTTGTGCAGTACTCATTTTAATCACCGCGGGCTGTGCGCAGTTACCTTCACGAGAGTCCATTCAACCAAGCTATGCCATTGCAGCGGATACACCCAGTACCATAGGAGATGCAGTGGGTAATAATCATCCTGGGTTATCAGGGTTTTATCCTTTAGCAGATGGGGTCGATGCCTTTGTAGCTAGGTTGGCGCTCATTGATTCTGCAGAGCACACCATTGATGTGCAGTACTATTTATACCACAGGCAGCAAACCACCATTTTATTTACGGCCTTTTTATTAAAAGCCGCAGATAGGGGGGTAAGAATTCGCTTGTTGCTTGATGACTTATCGCAAGCCGACAGTGAGCTTGATTTAGCTGCACTGGCTGTTCACCCTAATATTGAAGTTCGATTATTTAATCCATTTCCTAATCGTCGTTTTAGAGCGCTCGGTTTTGTTACCAACTTTAGCCAGCTTTCAAGACGTATGCATAACAAGAGCTTTATTGTTGATAATCGGATTTTTATCACCGGTGGGCGCAACATAGGTAATGCGTATTTCTCTGCTGAAGATCATTCTGAATTTATTGATTTAGATGTGATGAGTGTTGGCGAAATTGTGCCAGAGGCATCAAAGGCATTTGATTTATATTGGAACCATCAGCTGTCTTACCCTGTTGAAGATTTGCACGGTGAGCGTGATGAGCAATCACTTATTGATATCACTAAAAGCTTATCGACCTATGTTGAGCAAAATCAGCAGAGTAATTACGTTGAGCAGTTACGCGAAAGCGCCTTTGTAAAACGCTTATTGCACGATGAAATAGAATTCGATTGGCAAAAGTCTGTGTTGTTTTATGATCACCCCGATAAGGTAATGAACGAAGTCAGTGAAAAATCGGCCAATATGTCGCCAATGTTGTTTAAAGAAATGGGTGAGCCGAAACAAAAAGCAATAATTGTGTCGCCGTATTTTATTCCTCGTGAGCAGGGCGTTAAATTACTGACCAATTGGGCAAAGCAGGGCGTTGATGTCACTGTACTGACTAACTCTTTAGCTGCTACCGATGTATCTGCAGTGCATGCTGGTTATAAAAAGTACCGAGAAGATCTCGTAAAAGGTGGGGTTAAGCTGTGGGAGTTAAAACCCAGTGACTTAATGGCCATTAAGCGTAAAGCAGGGCGTAAAGTAACCGGGTCATCACAAGCAAGTTTACACGCAAAAACCATGACCTTTGATGATGAAAAGATTTTTGTGGGCACCATGAACCTCGACCCTCGCTCGCTTGATTTAAATACCGAGATGGGCGTTTTAATCGAAAGCGAAAAGCTTAGCCGCTTTTTAGCCCATTGGGTTGATACGCAAATGCCTGAATATGCCTGGAAAGTTGAGCTCAAAGATAATGACTTAGTTTGGCTCGATACCGTGAGTAATGAGCAGTTTGATGAAGAACCACAAACGTCTTCGTGGCGACGTTTTCAAGTGTGGTTTATTTCGTTATTCCCTATCGAAGATGAGCTCTAAACCATTCCTTCAGTATTTATACCTAAGCCCAACTTTTTAGTTGGGCTTTTTGTTTTCAGCCTTTAGTTGTTAACCATTTCGGGATAAAAAATGGCGTTTGAGCGTACACGTGTAAACCCATTGTATTCAAGTGCTTAGCGTGCAAAGAAAAAATAAATATAAAAAATGTTAAAAAAAACTGGTTGGACCAATTGATCTATTGCTCGTTTTATGACGTAATGTAGGTATTACTATCTGGTCGGATGAGTTTATTATGAGCTTACGTACAAAATTAAAAAAAGTATTACCTAGTATTTCAATTACAGAACAAGAAGCGTTAGATGCGGGTGATGTTTGGTTAGAAGGTTCAATCTACCAAGGTAAACCTGATTTCGATGCACTTCGTGACGTGCCAGCAGCTAAGCTGAGCGCTGAAGAGCAAGCATTCTTAGATGGCCCAGTAAAAGAATTATTATCAATGATTGATGATTCTGAAATTCAAAATGGTGTTCATCTTCCTGATTACATTCTTGATTTCTTGAAAAAAGAGCGTTTTTTCTCGCTTATCATTCCTAAATCATTCGGCGGTTTAGAATTCAGCCCTTATGCAAACTCAACAATTGTTGCGACAATCGCGACTAAGAGTTCTGCGGTTGCGGTAACCGTGATGGTTCCTAACTCATTAGGCCCTGGTGAGCTATTACTTCACTTTGGTACTAAAGAGCAACAAGATCACTACTTACCACGTCTTGCAAATGGTCGTGATATTCCATGTTTCGCACTAACTAGCCCAGAAGCGGGTTCAGATGCGGGTGGTATTCCAGATATCGGTGTTGTTAAACGTGGCCAGTTCAATGGTGAAGAAGTATTAGGTTTAGAAATTACCTGGGACAAACGCTACATCACACTTGCGCCAATTGCGACAGTATTAGGTTTAGCATTTAAAGTAGTTGACCCTGACGGTTTACTAGGCGGCAAAGAAAACTTAGGTATTACCTGTGCGCTTATTCCTAAAGATCACCCAGGTGTTGAACTTGGTAATCGTCATGATCCTATGGGCATCCGTTTTTACAACGGTACGACTCGCGGTGAAAAAGTATTTGTACCAATGGACTTCATCATTGGTGGTCAAAAGAACATCGGCCGTGGCTGGCAAATGCTGGTTAGCTGTTTAGGTGCGGGCCGTGGTATTTCGTTACCGGCACTTGGTGTTAGTTCATCACAAGTAGCATTTAAAGGTGCTTCAGAGTACGCAGCAGTACGTGAGCAGTTTGGTCTGGCGATTGGTCAATTCGAAGGTATCCAAGAGAAGCTTGCTGATATCGCAGGTAAAACTTACCTTCAAGAAGCAATGCGTGTATTAACAACAGAAGGTTTAGGCATGGGCCTAAAACCATCTGTAGTCACTGCGATTGCTAAATACCACATGACAGAAATTGGTCGTAACGTGCTTGATTCAGCAATGGATATTCAAGCAGGTAAAGCAATTCAAAATGGTCCGCAAAATACATTAGCAAGTGGATATGTTGCACAACCAATCGCAATCACGGTTGAAGGTGCAAACATTCTTACTCGTAACCTTATGATTTTTGGTCAAGGTGTAATGCGTTGTCACCCTTACCTACAAACTATGGTTGAGTCTATCCATAGCGAAGACAAAAATGCAGATAAAGAATTCAACAGCATCTTACGTAAAACAGTAGGTTACAGCGTAGCTAACAGCTTACGAGCTTTCCGTTTAGGTGTATTACCGTTTACTGCGGGTGCTAAATCGTCACTACCAGAAGTACGTGAATACGAAAAAGCAGCGCACAAACTATCTGCAAAACTTGCCGTTTACGCTGACTTCTCGTTATTGGTACTGGGCGGCAAACTTAAGCAAGCAGAAATGTTATCTGCACGTTTAGGCGACGTAATGAGCTTCTTGTATGCGGCGATGGCATCAATTAAATACTACGAGCAAAAAGTAGCAAGCAGTGAACGTGAGCAAGCTGCGCCTTACTTCCACTATGCGACTCGCTTTGCACTACAAAGCGCTGAAGAAGCATTGCATAAGTTCTTAGATAACTTCCCTGCAAGTGGTACTCGTAAGTTTATGCGTTTCATTACGATGAACTACTCAATGAAAATGCCTAAGATCAGCGATGATTTAATCCGTGAACTTGCGACTCAAGCGCAAATGGATACGGCATTTAAAGCGCAAATCACTCACTTGGTTAACCCAATTGAAGGTGATGGTCATTACATCAATGAGCAAGCGTACAAAGCGAAAATGGCATGCCTTGATTTACTTAAGAAAGTTAAAAAAGCTCTGCGTGCTAAAACTATTAAGCCGGGCGTTCGTTTTGCAGAAACGCTTGATAATGCACTTGTTGCAAGTGTTATCAACGAAGAAGAATATGCAAAACTGATTGATTACAACAAGAAGCGTGAAAAAGCGATTCGTGTTGATGAGTTCGACTTTGATATGAACTTACTGGATGACAATGCAAAGCCAGTAAACCCACTTAAAAGTGTGGTAAACGAGTAATTCAACAATGCAAGTCCTGAGCAGTATTAGGACTTTATCTTCGAAAACCCGTGCCTAGCACGGGTTTTTTATTTTCGGCCCTAAACCACCTACTTCAGTAGGTGGTTATCATCATTTAGGCTTTGCCTGAAAAAATACTCATGTTAATTCCTTACTTGATTTTTAGCGAAGTCATATAAGGAAAAACATGAGTAGATA